>JANNZB010000359.1:0-2648 GCA_031410395.1 Novosphingobium sp. | reverse complement strand
TGCAGTCGAGAGGTTCTTCAGCAAAATCAAACATTACAGAGCCATCGCAACGCGATACGAGAAGCATCCAGAAAACTACATGGCCCTAATCAAGCTCGCCGCCGCCAGAATCTGGATGAAGTTTATGAGTCGGTGACCTAGTGCGCCGCAAAGCCACGCCAACACTTGGCGGGTTGGGACGAAAGGCGCGCGCCCGCGCATTATCCGGGGCGATTGCGATAAATCCGCGACACAAAGTGCGCCTTCGCGAGGCAAAGATCGTGCTGATTGATGATGTGCTGACCAGCGGCGCAACCAGCGGCGCATGCGTTTCAGCCCTCAAGAGAGCTGGAGCGGACAAGGTGGTGGTCGCCTGTTTTGCCCGCGTGCTCGATGAAGCATTGCCGCAAGCCTAGGGTGAGACACGCCCAATCGAAATCGCCCGGAGCCGAAGCCCCGGGCGATCGCGTGACGAAACTCGTAGGTGCCGCATCGCGGACTTGATAGACGCCCCCACGCCTATCGCACCCAAAAACCCTCATGCTTGGCTCGCCCTGCTCAACTAAGGCGGGCTAATGCCATTCCCCGGACCTTGGCGCTTGTAGCGCCGTCGCTCAGACGTCAGCTCCCTGTTGAGCTGAGTGCCCATTTCTAAGCAAAGCACCGGAAAGGAAAGTGCCAAGGCTCGCTTCAATAGATTTTGATCGGCATATGTGGTTATCGTGCAACAAACCTTCACCGCGAAGGCATGATTTCCGGGATTGTTACATATGACGAGTGAAAGTGATCTGCGTGAGCAAGGCAGGGCATTTATGCCGAAGTTTGATTCAGCCGGGTTACTGACGGCGGTCGTGACTGATTCGGTGAATGGCGGGGTGCTAATGGTCGCCTTCATGGATGCTGAGGCACTCACGCAAACCCGCGCCACCGGACTTGCCCATTTTCATTCGCGGTCACGCGGGCGGCTTTGGATGAAGGGCGAGACATCGGGGCACGTGCTGAAAGTGCAGCAGATTCTTGTCGACTGCGATCAGGATGCGATTGTGCTGAAAGTGGAGCCGGTAGGTCCGGCCTGCCACACCGGTGCATCAACCTGTTTCTACCGCTCGCTCGTTCGTGACGAGCTAATACAAATTTGATGTTGACCTTTACGTTAACGTAAACTACATGGCAGCTTATGGAAACGCTGACCATGCCGCACCGCGGCGCTCATCTAGATCGTCCCGACGTGCATCGGCGCGAAACGTTCGCTATTTCTGAACTGACAGCAGAATTTGGCATAACTGCCCGCGCGCTGCGATTTTATGAGGATGAAGGGCTGATTACACCTGCACGTCAGGGTCTATGCCGCATCTATTCAAAGAGGGACCGCGCCCGACTCGCGTGGATCCTGCGCGCCAAAAATGTCGGATTTAGTCTGGCTGAAGTGCGTGAAATGATCGATCTTTATGATCTTGATGATGGCCGCGTTGAGCAGCGCAGGATCACCATCGAAAAGTGCCGCGCCCGTATACGCCAGCTCGAATTACAGCGCAGCGATATCGATGCCGCAATCGCCGAACTCTCCGGCTTTGTCGCGCAAATTGACCTGCTCGAACTCCCCCTCAAGAAGTCCTGAACCTTAAGGAAATATTATGCCGATCTACAAGGCACCTGCACGCGACACCCGCTTCGTCATTAACGAAGTGCTGAAACTTGAAAATTACGGCAATCTTCCGGGCTTCGAAAGCGCAAGCGCCGATATGGTCGAAACTGTCCTTGAGGAATCGGGCAAATTTATCGCCGAGCGAATCGCACCGCTTAATCTCTCTGGTGACCTCGAAGGCTGCACCCGTCATGCCGATGGCAGCGTTACCGCGCCTAAAGGCTTCAAAGAGGCTTACAATTCTTATCGCGAAAGCGGCTGGGGCACCATTGCCCAACCCGAGGAATTTGGCGGGCAGGGCATGCCGCATGTTCTTGGACTCGTGATCGAAGAATACCTTTGTGCGGCAAATCAATCATTTGCTATGTACCCTGGTCTGACTGCTGGTGCCATAGCCTCTATACGAGTTAAAGGCTCGCCCGAGCAACAGGCGATGTACCTCCCCAAGATGATTTCGGGTGAGTGGACTGGCACGATGAACCTCACCGAGCCACATTGCGGCACCGATCTCGGCATGATCCGCACTCGCGCTGTGCCACAAGTTGACGGCTCCTATGCGGTGAGCGGAACCAAGATATTCATCTCGGCCGGCGAGCACGACCTTTCGGAGAATATCATCCATCTCGTGCTGGCTAAGACACCTGAAGCGCCCGATTCGACCAAGGGTATTTCGCTGTTCATCGTTCCCAAGTTCATCCTTGATGCTGATGGCAATCCGGGGGAGCGTAACGGCGTTATGTGCGGTTCAATTGAACATAAAATGGGCATCCACGGTAATGCAACTTGCCTGCTCAACTATGATGGCGCAAAGGGCTGGCTCGTTGGCGAGGAGAATAAGGGCCTCGCGGCGATGTTCATCATGATGAACGCCGCGCGGCTTGGCGTCGGCATTCAGGGGCTGTCGCAGGCCGAAGCTGCCTATCAGAACGCGGTGCACTATGCGCAGGAACGTCGTCAGGGCCGAGCGCTGACTGGCGCGGCTGAACCGACTGAGAAAGCCGATCCACTGTTCGTCCACCCCGAC
>JANNZB010000358.1:0-6318 GCA_031410395.1 Novosphingobium sp. | reverse complement strand
GCGCCAGCACGCGCGGCCGGCCCAGCTTTCCGGCGGCGAACAGCAGCGCGTTGCTGTCGCCCGCGCGCTGGCCAACCGGCCCGGGCTGGTGCTGGCCGACGAGCCCACCGGCAACCTTGATGAAGCCACCGCTGACAAGGTGATCGGCGAATTCGTCAAGCTGGTGCGCGGACAGGGTTCAGCAGCGCTGGTGGCGACGCACAATGAACGGCTTGCCTACTCGATGGACCGCGTTGTCCGCCTGCATGATGGCGTGCTGGAGTAGTTGGCAATGCAAGTGATTGCCCGCGCTGCGGAAATTCCCGGAGGGGTACTGACCAGAGCGGCCAGACTGTTCGCCGGCCACAAACACTTGCAATCATAGATCGCGCTGATTGAGGGATGAACGAAATGAAGACCATTGCAGATTATACCGCTACCCTGCCAAATGGCGAGAGTGTGAGCCTGGCAGACAAACTCGGCAAGGTGTTGCTGGTGGTCAACACCGCCAGCAAGTGCGGCTTTACCCCGCAGTATGATGGGCTTGAAGCGCTTTGGCAGAAATACAAGGATCGCGGGTTTGAGGTTGTCGCCTTCCCGTGCAACCAGTTCGGCGGGCAGGAGCCGGGAAGCGCCGAGGAGATTGAAAGCTTCTGCAAGCTCAACTTCGGTGTCAGTTTTCCACTGATGGCCAAGATTGACGTAAACGGCGATGCGGAAGATCCGCTGTACACATGGCTAAAGTCTGAAGCGCCCGGATTACTCGGCACGAAGAAGGTTAAATGGAACTTCACCAAGTTCCTGATCGGCCGCGATGGCAAGGTGGTGCGGCGTTACGCGCCCACCGACAAGCCCGCAGCCATGGAACCGGCGATTGAGGCGCTGCTCTAACCCGCCAGCCCTTTCAACGCGTTCTGATCAATCTGCGCTACGGCTGCTTTCAGCTCGTCAATGCTGGCCGCGCTGCCGTCTGCCTCAACCATGAAGCGGCTGGCGACGGTGGTGCTGAACTTGCCACTGTGGCTTCCGTTGCGCCATGACTCAGACTGAATTGCGTCGCCAACCGTGCCGCTTTTTTCATAACCGTCGGCGTCCTGCTGGCTGTGTTGAACGCCCATCGCCGTTCCAAGGTTGGCTAGTGCGCCAAGCGCCGCCATGTCGGTGATCTTGAGGTGAAAGCTGTTGTCGCCCGAAGTGTACGTGCCATCGGCTTCACTTCCCATCGCGCCCGCGGCATTGGTTTCCACCGCAGTGCGTTTGAAGCTGCCGATGCTTTCAGGAAGTAGCGCTTGCAACTTCGCCGGATCGACCGCTGGCCTTTTGCCATTGACGGAAGCTTGAAGTTCGTTGCTCGCCTGCTGCATCTTGCCCATATCGAGCGAACCGACGCCGGGCACATTGACCGAGCCCGAAAGCTGCCCTTCGCTTGAAGCGGAATAGGGTGAGGGCAGGCCCGCACCGAACATTCCGCCGACCGACGTGGTGACCAGCGCTGCGACATACATCGCGACAATCGCACAAATCGCAACGACCACCATGTAAACGGGCGCCTTGTCGTGCGGCACTTTCATCATGATCGAAGTGCCGAGATAGAACAGGTAAATGCTGTAAATGCCGGCCAAAATGCCGATCACGCTCAGCGCAGGAACCAGATTTAGCACTCCGGCGATCCAGCCCGCCGTCATTGAATAGGCAACGAGCTTGAACGCCTGGGTGCGGTTGGCCTCTCCGCCAAAATGTGGCGCAATCAACTCGCAAGCGAGAGTTATCACGCCGAGCGAGATCACCGCCATTATCAGGCTCATGATCAACGTTGACAGGCCGCCCATCAGGCTGGGTCGGAAAGTCATGAACACCATATTCACGCCAAAAATCTGGCTGCCGATAAAAAAGGCAATCGGCCCGATGGCCAGCAGCGGCAGTGCATAGGATTTCAGCACATCGCTGATCGAAGCCGGTTCGGCCGCAATCTTGGGCCATTCTTCTTTTGGCGTCATAAGAATAGCTTTGGCGCGAGCGATCAATGCGGTTCTACCTTCCGGTCCGCCCAACATATCATTCATCACTGCAATCCCCCTGCTGAAGAGTCGTCTGGCTTTTGGTGAATGCGCATCACATCACATCTGCGCGCGAATGCAAGTTTTTCCCCAAGCGCAGTCGATTGAACGCTTGATCGGTGTGCCTCGCGGGGTGATAGCTTTGAATCTATGGCCTTCGCCCCCTTTGTCCCTCTGCGCGTCTATTCGAGCTATACCATGCTTGATGGGGCGATTGACCCCAAGGGGATCGCCAAGCTGGCCAAGGAGCGCGGGTTTCCGGCTATCGCGATGACTGATCGTAACGGCCTTTACGGAGCGATGTCATTTGCTTCGGCCTGCATGGAAAGCGGTGTGCAGCCGATTCTCGGGACCATGCTGGGGGTTTGCCGCGGTGATGACCGCACGGTCGATTGGCTGGCGCTCTATGCGCAAGATGAAACGGGCTGGAACAACCTGTGCCACCTTGTCAGCAGGGCCCATCTTGAACGCCCGCTTGAGCGTGATCCTCATGTGGCAATGGCGGACCTTGAGGGCCGCACTGACGGGCTTATCGCGCTAACGGCAGCGGGCGAGGGCGCGCTTGCCCGCCTGCTCGCCGAGGGCAGGCAAGATGCCGCGGAAGCCTTTTGCGCGCGACTGGAAGCGCTTTTCCCCGGGCGGCTTTATATCGAGATCGCCCGGCGCAACGAAGCGATTGAGGAGGCTGCAGAAGCCGCGCTTATCGATCTTGCCTATGCACGCAATCTGCCGCTTGTGGCGACCAACCCGGCCAACTATGCCGAACCGCATTTTCACGCCGCGCACGATGCCATGCTGTGCATCGCCAATTCAACGCACATTGACGCCGCCGAACGCCCGCGATCAAGCCGTGAGGCCTGGGTGAAGTCTGCACCAATGATGGCGGAGATTTTCGCCGATCTGCCCGAGGCTCTCGCTAACACGCTGGTGGTTGCACAACGTTGCGCCTTCAAACCGCCAAAGCGCAAACCGCTGCTGCCAAGCCTTGCTGGCGATACTGCGCGTGAGGCGCAGATGCTGATCGACGATGCCCGCGCGGGGCTCGAAGCACGGCTCGCGCCGTATGGCGAGATGAGCGCGGAAGATCGCCGAGTATATTTTGACCGGCTCGATTTTGAAACCAATGTGATCAACTCCATGGGTTTCGCAGGGTATTTTCTGATCGTCGCGGATTTTATCAAATGGGCCAAGGATAACGATATTCCGGTGGGGCCGGGGCGCGGTTCAGGTGCGGGTTCGGTGGTCGCCTGGTCACTGACGATCACCGATCTTGATCCGCTGCGGCTGGGTCTGCTGTTCGAACGCTTCCTCAATCCCGAACGCGTTTCCATGCCGGATTTCGATATCGATTTCTGCGAAACCCGTCGCGGCGAAGTGATCCGCTATGTCCAGCAGAAATATGGCCACGATCACGTCGCCCAGATCATCACTTTCGGCAAGCTGAAGGCCCGCGCTGTGCTGCGCGATACCGGGCGGATTTTGCAGATGAGCTATGGTCAGGTGGACCGGCTGTGCAAGCTGATCCCCAACCATCCGACTGACCCGTGGCCACTGCCGCGGGTGCTCAACGGCATTGCGGATTTCCGCCGCGAATATGACAATGATGAGGATGTGAAGCGCCTCGTCGACCTGGCGATGCAGTTGGAAGGTATGCCGCGCAATTCGTCAACGCATGCTGCCGGTGTGGTGATCGGTGACAGGCCACTGGCGCAGCTGGTGCCGCTCTACCGCGATCCGCGATCGGATATGCCGGTGACCCAGTTCGACATGAAATATGTCGAGGACACGGGCCTCATCAAGTTCGATTTCCTCGGCCTGAAGACGCTGTCGGTGCTGAAAAAGGCTGTGCAGCTGCTTGAGCGGCGCGGGATTGAGATTGATCTGGGCGGGCTCAGCTGGGACGATGAAGACGTTTACCGGGTGCTGCAGGCAGGCGATACCGTGGGCGTGTTCCAGCTCGAATCAGAAGGAATGCGCCGCGCGCTTGCAGGGGTAAAGCCGAGCAATTTTGGCGATATCATCGCCATTGGTGCGCTTTACCGGCCGGGACCGATGGACAACATTCCGCTGTTCGGCCGCCGCAAGAACGGGCTCGAAGCGATCGAATATCCGCATCCGAAGCTCGAAACTATCCTCGCCGAAACCTATGGCATTATCGTCTATCAGGAACAGGTGATGCAGGCGGCGCAGATCCTTGCAGGCTATTCGCTGGGCGATGCAGATTTGCTGCGCCGCGCGATGGGCAAAAAGGTTCAGGCCGAAATGGATGTGCAGCGTCAGCGCTTTGTCGAAGGCTGCCTGACCTCATCGGGGATCGAAAAGGTCAAGGCCAACGAGCTGTTTGACCTGATCGACAAGTTCGCCGGCTATGGTTTCAACAAAAGCCACGCCGCTGCCTATGCACTGCTATCCTATCAGACCGCTTGGCTGAAAACGCATTATCCGCATGAATTTTATGCCGCTTCAATGTGCTTTGACATGCACCAGTCGGAAAAGCTCGCGGTTTATGTGGATGATATGCGCCGCAATGGCGTGACCCTTGCCGGGCCGGACATCAACACCTCGGAGGCCGAATTTTCGGTCGAGCAAACCGACGATGGTCTCGCGGTTCGCTATGGCATGGCGGGCGTTCGCAATGTTGGCGAAAAAGCGATGGACGCGATTGTTGCCGAGCGCGATGCAAATGGCGCATTTACCAGCCTCGAAGACCTGTTCAGCCGCGCGCCGCCGGGATCAATGAATCGCCGTCAGCTTGAAGGTTTGGCCGCTTCGGGCGCCTTCGACGCACTCGAGCCCAACCGAGCGCGGGTTATGGCCAACGCCGATATGCTGCTGGCGGTTGCCGAAGAGGCAGAACGTGGGCGCAACAGCGGTCAGGCCGCGTTGTTCGGCGGCGAAGAGCATAGCCACCAGGCCTTGCGGCTGGCAGAAAGCGCACCGTGGTCGCGGATTGAGCAGATGGCCAAGGAGCGCGAAAACTTCGGCTTCTATTTCGCTGCGCATCCAGTTGAGCAATGGAAAGCGGTGGCGGAAAGCAACGGTGCGCGCACTTACTCCAGCCTGATGCAATCGGGGGTTCCCCAATCTGGTTCCGGGGGCGGCGGGCGGCTGCCCGGGGTAATGGCGGCAATGGTTGAGGGGATCCAGCGGCGCAAAACCAAGCGCGGGCGTGATTTCGTCATGGCCGAATTTTCGGACAGCTCAGGCCAGTTCACGGCATCCTGCTTTGAAGAGAGCCTGATTGAAAGTTTCGCGCAATGGGGCCGCGATGGCACCTGCGTCCTGTTGCAGGTCGATCTCGATGCACCAAGCCCTGATGAACCGCCGCGCATCACTGTGCGCGGGGCACGGCCCTTGTCCGAAGCGCGCGAGACGGCACGGATGGAACTGCGGCTGGAAGTCGACCGGATCGAGGCGATTGACGAACTGGTCCTGTATCTTCCGCGGAGCGAAAGCGCGACCGGCGAGGTTTTCGCCATGCTGCGCGTAAGCGACAGGCAAGAGGCGACGCTTCGGCTCGGCTGCGATTTTCGGCTCGATAGCGAAGTGGCCGAGCGCGTTGCGGCGATTGAAGGCGTGCATCAGGTCTCGCTCGGTGCGCGGCGGGGGGCGGCATCGCTCAGACTGGTGGCATGATGCTGGCAAGTGGCCGCGAAACTGTCTATCCACACCGCATTGTCTGACTCGAATTGCCCCGGGAGGCTGGATGTCTGGTTTTGCTCTGATGCTCGCCCTGGCCCAAACCACGGCAGGTTCAATCCCACTTGGACCGCCCCTTGCGCCCGCAAGCCATGTGTTCACTTCGCCTGCACCACCCGCAGCGGAGCGCCGCAGCTGGCGCGATCAGGTTTTCATCTCGCCCGCCGGAGAACCTTTTCGCGTTCCTGAAGGTCAGGCCTATCCGGTGGCAGATTGGTTCGCCCGCGCCGATGCCGATCATGATGGCAAATTGACCGAAGCCGAAATGGTCGCTGATTTTCGCCGTTTTGCCGCCACAGTTGATACCAATCACGATGGCATCATCGATGGCACCGAGGTTGAGTTTTACGAGTCGGAAACGGTGCCCGAGGTTCATTCAGGCTCGTTCATGTATAGCAGCAGCGGGGGCGGTGGAGGCAAAGGTGGCGGCGGCGGCGAAACACAGCCGTCAAATGGCCCACCAGCCGATTCGCATCCCATGGGCGCAGGCAAATTCGGTCTGATCAACCTGCCCGAGCCCGTCGCAGCGATGGACGTCGATATTTCCGGACTGATCACCCGGCGCGAGGTGGCAGATGCAGCC
>JANNZB010000357.1:0-2590 GCA_031410395.1 Novosphingobium sp. | reverse complement strand
CATCGCGCAGGCACGCGCCACTCCGGGAGGTTGCCAACGAATTGCCGAACCCGGTGATAGACCCCTACCGGATCGGCATCGGGACTCGGATTCATCTGCCACTCGCCCAATTGAATCGAATTTGCCGCGATGTACTTGGCGCGCTCGAAACGGCGTTCCATGAAGCGCGACAGGCGTTCGTCGAGTTCTCCTTCGCCCGCGTATTCCTCGCCCAGCACTATCGCATCCTCGATCGCCATGGCGGCACCCTGGCCCAGGTGGGGCGTGGCCGAATGCGCGGCGTCGCCAACCAGCACAACCCGGCCCTTATGCCACGGAGCGGGAAGAACGCACGCTTCCAGCGGGCGATAGACGACCAGCTTGGGATCGACGATATGCTCGGCAAACTGCTCGACCTGCTTGCCACGGCCCACCAGCCGCTTGCGCATTTCCTCGTCGAGGCTTTCCGGCGGGAAAAACGGATTGCCAGGCTCGGCGGTGGTGATGAAGATATACATGGTGTCCTCGGTCAGCGGCACCGTGCCAATCGACGTCGAAGGATCTGATATATAGGCTTCCGCCCATTCCAGGTCCTTGGGCCGGGGAAGGTTGTATCGCCAGACCCCCTGGCCGGTAAACTTCGGCTTGTACTTGCCGTCGAACAGGAACTCGCGGACCTTCGAATAGGCGCCGTCCGCGCCGACCACCAGATCGTATGCCCCCATGGTGCCATCGGTGAAATCGACCGAAACGATGTCGCCGCAATCCTTGATTGCGCTGTAGGTTACGCCCTGGCGCAGGGGGATGCCCAATTCGCGCACCCGCTTGTAAAGCACGTCATGGAGCGCAGGCCGCGCCAGCCCGAGATCGGAGGGATACTCTTCGCCGGCCGTCGAAACACCTTCGTCCCGATCGATCTCGCTGCCGTCCTCGTTGTTGAGGAAGCGCCAGCCACGGTAGGCAAACCCTGCTTCCACAGCCTCCTTGCCCACCCCCAGTTCCGTCAAGGCGCGCACAAAGTTGCTCTGGACAATGATCCCGACGTGATAGACCCGCCAATTGCGGTGCAATTCGACAATTTCGACTTCGATGCCGCGTTGATGCATGGCGATCGCGGTCGAAAAGCCGGCAACGCCACCGCCGATGATAAGGACTTTCCTGGTCATCTGATTTCCCCTCTTACATTCTGGCGATGGCGGACTGCGCCGGCGGTGCTGCTTGCGATCCCGGCGTGTCGGCTGGCGGGTAAAAATCCATCGGATCGCAAAAGCCGACGTTCCACTCGACTTCCT
The DNA here is from genome assembly GCA_031410395.1 of Novosphingobium sp. GTDB lineage: Bacteria > Pseudomonadota > Alphaproteobacteria > Sphingomonadales > Sphingomonadaceae > Novosphingobium. The sequence continues at coordinate 1,319 of JANNZB010000357.1, read as the reverse complement.
GCTGCTTCAGGAAGTCGGGCATGTCGTGAAGGTAGATCACGAAGCCGAATAGCTGGTCCCAGACCCGGGGCACCCACCGGTCGTCGAGATAGTCGATGTCCGCGCCGTACTCGGCCGCACCGCCGGCCGGGCATTCGAGGTAAAGAAAGGCTCCCGAACTCAGCCGATGCCGCCCGAGGCCCCAGGATGACTTGGGCCAACCTCGCCGCTCCATGTAGTTCTTGCCGACCATGATCTCGTCGATATCCTCCACCCCGTAATTCGCGTGGTGGAACTGGATCTTTCCGTCGAATCCAAGCGTCGCGTTGTTGGCATCGGCAAGGAATACGTTGTGATGGTCGCCTGCGCCGTCAGCCCGCATATAGACCCCTGAGCCCAGCTGGATTTCCGAAATCCGGAAGTTCAGGCGGCCGCGATAGAAGGCGAGCGCTTCATTGACATCCGGGAAGGCCCAGACGACGTGGTTGATCGCCTTGGGGATTGCGCGTTTGATCCACTTGCGCGTCTCGTTGACGCGATTGATGTTGCCAGGGGCGTTGACCGGCGACGATGCCGAGAAAACCGGCTTTTTGGACCAGACCTTGAGGCCCAGTGCCTGGCCGAAGGCAGTCACGAACCGAACCGTCCCGTCCGCCTCGGTTATGAGATCGTGATCGCGTTGCAAGTCCTCGACGAGCGAATCGAGGCTTTCCTGGCTATCCACCCCCCAAATGCATTCACGGACTCCCACACCGACCTGTTCGGAGGTCAGGAACCAAGGATCGCCGAGCTTGCGGATATGCACGCTGGCACCCTCGGCAACGCGGAAACGTGCATAATTTGCAGCTTCGTCGCGTTTTATCAGCGGGAGCCCGAAGTCCTCGAAGAATGCGACGGACCCGGGAAAATCCTCGACTCCGTAGACCAGCGATTCAATTCCGATGATAGCCAAGGCACCCTCCGGTTGGAATAAAAACGATACGGACTGGATAATATCCCTTTCACCTGCTAGCCTTGATTCAGGTCAAAAACGCCCGAACGCCGGCGACATGCGCCATGGCCAAGGACGAAACAGCGAATTCGAGGATGGCGTGGCCAGGTTCGAACCCTGGCGACCGGTCGAAATTTTTGAGGAGAAACTGAATGATCGAACTTCGGCAAGGCGGAGTGGGTCCCTACCTTCTGGCCGGGCGCGTTGCGATTGTCGCCGGCGGTTCAGGCGGGATTGGTGCAGCAACCGCAAGGCGCCTCGCGGCAGGCGGAGCGCACGTGGTGGTTGGTTACAACAGCGGCGCCGAAAAGGCCCAAGCCGTGCTCGGCACCCTTGCCGGACCAGGAAG
>JANNZB010000356.1:0-3218 GCA_031410395.1 Novosphingobium sp. | reverse complement strand
CTGTCGAATGGCGCTTCAATGGCCGAAGTTTCGCAGGCACTGCTGGCATCGTTGCCGTCAATCGCCGGTTTCGTGCTCAGCTTTCTGGTGATCGGGCGGTTCTGGATTGGCCATCACAGCGCTCTCGCCGCCACGGCGCATCACGAAACCAGGTTGCTGTGGCCCAACCTGTTCTTGCTGATGTCGATAGCTTTCCTGCCTTTTGCCACAGCTTTCATGAGCGAAAATTTGTCGAGCCCCTTTCCGGTTATCTTTTATAACGCCTCACTTTCGCTCACAGCACTGCTCAGTCTGTGGGTGATCTGGCTGGCGACTGACACGCATAACGCTGCCCGCGATGTGGACAACCTGCAACGAAAAACCCTGCGCTTGCGCGGCATGTCTGCTGTGATGGGGATGTTGCTGACCCTGCTCATCAGCTTTTTCTGGCAAGGCTGGTCGCAGCTCTTCCTGAAGAGCATACCCCTATTCAACCGCCTGCTCCGCCGACTTAATGGGATGACCGCATGAATGGCCCGCTTGATTGGTATGCCGCGATTTCCGGTGTAATTGCCGCAGCGATGATCGCCTGGGATCACAGCCGGAGAGTTTCTGGCTGGGCGTTCATTCTGTTCTGCACAACTTCGCTCGCCTGGATCGCTACCAGCGTTCTCAACAAAACCGCGCCGCTGCTGGCGCAGAATATCATCATGCTGGGGATCAATGCCCTCGGTGTTTACCGTTACCTCATTCGCAAGAAGCCCAAAACATGAGCGCTCCCGTTCTGCAAACGACGCTGAAAATCGATTCTCCTGAGGCGCAGCAGCGCGCGGCCTATAACCGGGGTCTGGCCGAGGCCTTGCACGCAAGGGTCGCCGAGGCGGCTTTGGGCGGTAACGAAAAATCGCGCGAACGCCACACCTCGCGCGGAAAGCTGTTGCCGAGAGAGCGGGTGGAACGCCTGCTCGATCCCGGCTCACCCCTGCTCGAACTTGGGCAACTTGCAGCGGACGACGTCTATCCCGAAGAGGGCGGCATTCCCGGCGCTGGGCTGATCACTGCGATTGGCCGGGTGTCCGGGCGCCAGTGCATGATCGTCTGCAACGATGCCACGGTGAAAGGCGGCACCTATCACCCGCTGACGGTCAAGAAGCACTTGCGCGCGCAGGAGATTGCCGAGGCGAACCACCTGCCCTGCATCTATCTGGTCGATTCGGGCGGCGCGAACCTGCCGCATCAGGCCGAGGTGTTCCCGGATCGCGATCACTTCGGTCGGATTTTCTTCAATCAGGCGGTGATGTCATCAAAGGGTATCGCCCAGATTGCCTGCGTTATGGGCAGCTGCACCGCTGGCGGCGCCTATGTCCCGGCGATGAGCGACGAAAGCATCATTGTGCGCGGCCAAGGGACGATCTTCCTCGCAGGGCCACCCTTGGTGAAGGCTGCGACCGGCGAAGAAATCAGCGCCGAAGACCTTGGCGGCGGCGAATTGCACAGCCGCAAATCTGGCGTTACAGATCACCTTGCTGAGAATGACGAACACGCGCTGACCATCGTGCGCGATATCGTGTCCCACCTCGGTCCGCGCCATCAGCATGGGCTGCAGCTGAAGGAACCGCGTCCGCCCAAATATGACGCCGAAGACCTTTATTCTATCGTTCCCGACGATGTCCGCGCACCTTACGATGTGCATGAAGTTATCGCCCGGCTGGTCGATGGCAGCGAGTTACACGAGTTCAAGGCGCTTTATGGCTCGACCCTCGTTTGCGGTTTCGCCCATATCTGGGGGATGCCGGTGGCGATCCTCGCCAACAATGGCGTGCTGTTTTCCGAAAGCGCTGTCAAAGGCGCACATTTCATCGAGCTCGCCTGCCAGCGCAAAATCCCGCTGCTGTTTCTGCAGAACATCTCGGGCTTCATGGTCGGCGGCAAATATGAGGCAGAAGGTATCGCCAAACACGGTGCCAAACTGGTGACGGCAGTGGCGACCGCCAGCGTACCCAAGCTGACCGTGCTTATCGGCGGCAGCTTTGGCGCAGGCAATTACGGCATGTGCGGGCGAGCATACGCGCCGCGCTTCCTGTTCACCTGGCCCAACGCGCGCATTTCGGTGATGGGCGGCGAGCAGGCCGCATCGGTGCTCGCCACCGTCCACCGCGATGCGGAAAGCTGGACGCCGGAGCAGGCCGAAGCGTTCAAGGCCCCGATCCGCGCCAAGTACGAGGATGAGGGCAACCCGTATTACGCCACCGCACGGCTGTGGGATGATGGGGTGATCGATCCGGCGCAGACGCGTGATGTGCTGGGGCTCGCCCTGGCGGCGGCGCTAGAAGCACCGATACCGGAGCGGCCGGCGTTTGGGGTATTCAGGATGTGAGATTAACGACCATCTCAGTATTGGCGCTGATTTTGGCAAGCTGTGACAATGTCGCCCTCTCACGGTTTGAATCAGTATGTCGTGAATATGCTGGCATGACTATTGTCGATTCAGATGGTTGGAAAGCGTTCGTTGGTGCCGTTCAAGCTTTCGACTTAGATCAGCAGAGAGCCAATATTGAGGCGCGACGCAAAGGCGTGCTGGTAGCTCCGCCGGATGCTGATCGATTCATCAGACCCAATTCATACGCTGCAGGCTACGAGTTTCGGCAGGAGCATGACAATTTTTATGGCCAATCGCAGCCTGAAAGCGTCCCTCGGAGAAACAATGAGACTATTATGCGGGATGGTCACGCAATCGCCGTTGCTCGCAATTTCGAGATGAGGCTCCCGGGCTTCGAAATATCTGAATACTATTCTTGCACCAACAAATTCCCTGAGCTCTACGGCATCAAAAGGGCAGCCATTCTCAAATGATCAAATCCCTCCTCATCGCCAACCGCGGCGAGATCGCTTGCCGGATCATCCGCACCGCGCGGCGCATAGGCATCCACACGGTCGCGGTTTATTCGGATGCCGATGCCAAGTCGTTGCATGTGCGCGTCGCCGACGAAGCGGTTCACATCGGCCCCTCCCCAGCGCGTGAATCCTATCTCGTCGGCGCAAAGATCATCGCCGCCGCGCTCGCCACCGGGGCTGAGGCAATTCATCCCGGCTATGGCTTCCTCTCGGAGAACGCCGAGTTCGCCCAATCCGTGATCGACGCGGGGCTGGTGTGGGTCGGACCCTCGCCCGAGAGCATCCGCGCGATGGGGCTCAAAGACGCGGCCAAAGAACGCATGATCGCCGCCGGAGTGCCGGTG
>JANNZB010000355.1:0-1613 GCA_031410395.1 Novosphingobium sp. | reverse complement strand
CGGAACGGAGGCGTTGCGCGACAGGAGGCGTTGACTGCATGGGCTGACAACTATACTCATACAAATGCTATATCAATGCCTAACCAGCGTGTTTCGTTTGGCAATGGCGCGAAGGATCGTAAACGTAGCATAAATCAATATGGGCAACGGCCCAAAACACATGGGGTAGAGATGACCGACAGTTCCGAATTGCAAGCCGCCAGCAAGCGCGGCAGTGTGGTGATTGCCGTGGTCTATGTAACCGCGCTGTTCTTCATCTGGGCTTTCGTCACCAATCTGATCGATCCGCTGGTGAAGAGCATGAAGGTTATCTACACGCTCAGCGATTTTGAAACCCAGCTCAATCAGTTCGCCTTCTTCATTGCCTATGGCATCATGTCGATCCCGTCAGCGGCGTACCTTGCGAAAAAGGGCTATGCCAATTCGGTGATCCTGGGCTTGCTTGGCGTTGTTGCTGGCTGCCTGATTGCCTGGACAACAGCCTATTCGCAAACTTTCGTAACCGTGCTGATCGGGCTTTTTGTGGCCGCATCGGGCATAACCTTGCTGCAAGTCACGGCAAACCCTCTGATTGCATCGATGGGCGATACCAAGGGTTCGCACTTCCGGCTAAACCTTAGTCAGGCATTCAATTCGCTTGGCGCCTATGTCGGCGGGACTTTTGGTGCAGCTTATCTGTTGAAGGGTGAACTGTTCGAAAAGGACGCGGTGATTACCCCCGAGTTGAAAACTGAAGCACTGTCATTCGTCACCAATGTCTATCTGGAAATTGCTGTCGCGCTCGCGCTGTTTACCTTGGCGGTATATTTTGTGCGAAAGACCATTGATGCCCACGCGCCCGCGCTGGCAACCCACGCGGAATCACCGTTTGCTGCGCTGCGGTCACGCTGGGCGAATTTGGGCGCGCTGGCTATTTTCCTATATGTTGGCGCAGAAGTTTGCGTGATCTCAGGCATGATCTTTTTCCTCGAGCAGGCGCAGATACTCAACGTATCTTCGCAAGTCGCCGGCTACATCGCTCCGTTCTTCATGCTGCTGGCGATGATTGGCCGGTTCGCGGGCAGCGCGCTGTTGCGCAAGGTCAATGCCACAGCCATGCTATCGATATTCGCCGCTTGCGCATCGCTGCTCTGCCTGCTCGTAATTTTCACATATGACATGGCAGCCACCCCGCTTGGAGGAACAGTGACCCTGCCCGGAGGCGGAGCTATTCCCCTGACAACCGGCTTTATCCCGGCGCTGGCGGCAATCTCGCTCGGCCTTTTCAATTCGATCATGTTCCCAACGATCTTTACCATCAGCCTTGAACGCTCAAGCGCAGCGGCGTCGGCAACATCAGGGCTGATGTGTCTGGCGATCTGCGGCGGCGGGATCATCTCAGTGATTTACGGCGGCGTGATTGATGCGTTTTCGGTGAACTTTCCTGTGGGCGCGCGCAGCCTGGCCTTTGTCGTGCCGCTGGGATGCTATCTTTATGTGTTCTGGTACGCGCTGAAGGCCAAGTCTGCGCCAACGCACGCCATCGAAGAAGGCGTGAGCGCTGGGCACTGAGCAATGGGACTGCCGCAAGTCACCGCCATCTGGGAAGCCGGATGCCTGCTCGGCGAAGGCCC
>JANNZB010000354.1:0-2693 GCA_031410395.1 Novosphingobium sp. | reverse complement strand
CTCTTGCCGCTGGCATATCCTTGCCTTAAACGCCGCTGCGAGGAATTTCGGTCAATTGACAGGTTGGCCCCGAGGAGAGGAAAACTCATGACAAAGTGGACCGCGCGAGTAGCTGCGTGCCTTGCCGTGCTCGCGCCAGTGGTTGCCCATGCGCAGGACGCGACGGCCGATGTTGCCGATACCGGTGATACCGCATGGATCCTTGTCTCTTCCGCTTTCGTCCTGATGATGACCATGCCGGGGCTGACGCTGTTTTATGGCGGACTGGTTCGCGCCAAAAATTTCCTCGCAGTGTGCCTTCAGGTTGGCGCGGTGGCCGCAGTGGTATCGCTGCTGTGGGTGCTGGTTGGCTACACGCTGTCGTTCGGACCGGTGACCAATGGCTGGATCGGTGCGGGCACCAACTGGATGTTCGCCAACCTCGGCAATGTCCGTGAAGGCACGAATATTCCCGAAAGCACCTATGCGCTGTTCCAACTGGCCTTTGCCATGATCACTCCGGCTTTGATTATCGGGGCATGGGTTGATCGCTCGCGTTTCGCCTGGGTGGTAACATTCTGCGCGCTGTGGAGCCTGATCGTCTATGCCCCTGTAACACACTGGGTTTGGGGCGGCGGCTGGCTGGCGACCAAAGTTGGCACGCTGGACTTTGCTGGCGGCATTGTCGTTCATACAACCGCTGGCGTTACCGCGCTGGTTACCGCGGCGCTGCTGGGCAAGCGCACTGGCTTCCCCAAAACGCTGATGCTGCCGCACAGCCCGGCACTCACGATGGCTGGCGCAGCGCTGCTGTGGGTGGGCTGGTTTGGCTTTAATGGCGGCTCGGCGCTGGCGGCCAATGATGATGCCTCATCGGCGATCATCAATACCCATGTGGCGGCCTGCGCTGCTGCACTGGTGTGGTTGCTGATCGAGCGGATCAAGGTGGGCAAGCCCACCAGCGTCGGCTTTGCCACCGGAGCGATTGCCGGGCTGGCTACCGTCACTCCTGCGGCAGGATACATTTCTCCCGGCGGCGCGATGGTTCTGGGCGTGGCGGCGTCAATGGTGTGTTTTCCGATGATCTCGCTGGTCAAGAACAAGCTGCACATCGACGATTCGCTTGACGTTTTCGCGGTTCACGGGGTTGGCGGCATCACCGGATCGCTGCTGCTCGCGGTGTTCATGGCGCCCGGTCTGGGCGGAACCGGAGATCTGGCGACCTATTCGATGGCCCAGCAGTTTACTGCCCAGATTATCGGCGTGGGCGTTGTGCTGGTGTGGTCAGCGATTGCCAGCGTGATCCTCGCTTTGGCGGTCAATCTGGTGTTTCCGATGCGCGTGTCCGAAGATGATGAGCGCGAAGGGCTCGATCTTGCATGCCATGGTGAAAGGGCCTGGGAGCTGGATTGACAGAATCGCAGGCGGTTATTCGATAACTGCATAACACATCGGCGCACTACGGCGTTCGATCTACCCGACTGTCATCAAACCGTCCTCAAACGGTCACGCGCGCGCAACCTGCCTAGTTCAATAGAATTCCCGACGGCGCAGCGGGGATTAATCAGGTGTTGAAACAGTCAGAACTAAAATTGGCCGAAGGGATTAGTGCTGAATTAAAAGGCAATATCCCTGACTGGCTAATGATACCTGAGCCAAGGGGGTTTCGACCCAAACGGCAATACCGTACCGTGTGGATATCAGACATTCACCTCGGAACGCGTGGCTGCAAAGCAGAATTTCTGGTCGATTTCCTTCGGTCGTTCGAGGCGGAAACGCTCTATCTGGTCGGGGATATCATCGATGGCTGGAGTTTGAAAAAGGGCTGGTACTGGCCCGACACGCACAACGAAGTTATCCGGCGCATCCTGAAGATGGTGCATCGCGGAACCCGAGTAGTATTCGTAATTGGCAATCACGATGAGGTGCTGCGCGATTATGCCGGGTTCACCTTCGGCGGCGTGAGCCTTGCGCTGGAGGCCGCACACGAAACAGCCGATGGCCGCAAGTTGCTTGTGACGCACGGCGACAGCTTTGATGGCATTGTCCTTTACGCACGCTGGCTCGCGTTCCTTGGTGATCAGGCATATGCTTTTCTGCTGAAGGCAAACGTCGTCGTCAATGCCGTCCGCAAGCGGCTCGGGATGCCTTATTGGTCACTCTCGTCCTATCTCAAGCGGCGGGTTAAGAACGCGGTCCAATTCGTCTGCAATTTCGAAGATGCCCTCGCTCACGAAGCAACTACACGTGGGTTTGACGGCGTCGTCTGCGGACACATTCACTGCGCTGAAATTCGACCGATTGGCCGTATCACTTACTTCAACGATGGTGACTGGGTCGAAAGCTGCACGGCACTGGTTGAGGACGCGCACGGCGTCATTTCAATCATTGACTGGAATTCCGATGCCACAGCCCGAAAGAACGCCCATTCCAAAGCGGAGATCGCGACATGAAGATCGCAATTGCTACCGATGCGTGGTTTCCGCAGGTCAATGGCGTCGTTCGCACGCTTGCGGCTACTGTCGCCGAGCTTGATCGGCGCGGTTATGAAGTTGAACTTATTACCCCCGAGCGGTTTCGAACGCTTCCCCTGCCTGGATATGGTGCGATTGAGGTGGCAATAGCGCCGCGGTTTTCTGCGCGCAGACTGCTCAATGCTTTCGCGCCTGATATTGTCCACATACCCACCGAGGGTCCTATTGGCTGGAGCGCTC
>JANNZB010000353.1:0-1906 GCA_031410395.1 Novosphingobium sp. | reverse complement strand
ATCGAGGTCAAATGACCTCATCCTCCAATATCCAGATCGACGCCGCGTTTGATAGCGGCAACATCGAAATTTTGTCCGTGAATGGCGCAACAGCGCGCCTCGCGATCCGAAAGGACCGCGATTCCGAATTTTTCCAGTGGTTCCATTTCCGCGCCTCGGGCGCGGCGGGCCGCGAACTCGTGCTCAAGATCACCGGGCTCAATGCCTCCGCCTTTCCGGGCGGGTGGAGCGGCTATCGCGCGGTGTTCAGCGAGGACCGGGTCTTCTGGGGCCGCACTGATACGCGCTTTGACGAGAACGAAGATGGCGGCACGCTCACCATCCGCCACACGCCTGAAAGAGGCATCTGCTGGATCGCCTATTTCGCCCCCTATTCGATGGAGCGGCACCACGATCTAATTTCTGAGGCCGCTGCCAGCCCCGGGGTTAGCTATCGCTGCCTTGGCCATTCGATCGAAGGCCAGCCGATTGACTGCCTTGAAATGGGCGATGGGCCGTTGCAGGTCTGGCTCTATGCCCGGCAGCATCCCGGCGAATCGATGGCTGAGTGGTGGATGGAGGGCGCGCTTGCCTGCCTTACCGATCCCGCTGACCCGTGGGGGCGCAAGTTGCGCGCGGAATGCCGGTTTCATATCGTCCCCAATGCCAATCCCGATGGATCATGCCGTGGCCACCTGCGCACCAATGCTGCCGGCGTGAACCTCAATCGCGAATGGGCGCAGCCCACCGCAGAACGCTCCCCCGAAGTACTGGCAATCCGTAATGCGATGGATGAAACCGGTGTCGATGTAGCGATGGATGTTCACGGTGACGAGGCCATCCCGCAGGTTTTTATCGCGGGATTTGAAGGCATACCTTCGTGGACCGAAGCGCAAGGCGAGAGCCTCTACCGCTATAAGGCAATCCTCGAGCGCCGCACCCCTGATTTCCAGACCAAATACGGATACCCCAAATCGCGCCCTGGCAAGGCCAACCTCACCATGTCAACCAACCAGCTCGCTGAGCGCTTCGGCGCGGTGTCGATGACGCTGGAAATGCCGTTCAAGGACAACGATGATCTGCCGTACCCCGCACAAGGCTGGAGCCCGGAACGCTCAGCCCTGTTGGGCCGAGAGTGCATGGCGGCGTTGGGTGAGTGGATTTTGGGGCGTTCATAAGGCGCAATGGTGGTTCAAAAGTGGCGCAATGATACCGCATACCCCTTTCAACTCTCCAGCATCATCCCGTAATCGCGGAAGATGTCGTAACACTTGCCGTTGATCACCATCATCCGGTCGTCCTTTTCAAGCCCCAGCTTGCGGCGCAGCATGCGCACCACGGTGGTCTGACTGGGACCCGGAAGCCCGTGAATTCCCGCCATCACCTCGGGATTGTGCGAGAATGAGCTGTCGATCAGCACGTCGAGGTTCTGCGGGTGGTAGCCGAAGCCCATGAAGACGATTCGCTGCGATTTTAGCATGGCGTTGCGCACTTCATTGAGCGCGCGGGTATCGCGCATCAGTTCGCTCGCGGTGCGGATGTTCAGAACCAGATTGCCCATGTTCCAGGGCGTTTCGTTGCCCCATTCGACATCGGGGCCTTCACCCAGCTGCCACGGCAGACGGCCAATCGTGCCGTAGGGGTGCACGATGCGCAGGTTCTCTGAAACGATACGCTGCGCCTCTAGCAGGGTCATGCCGTATGCGGTCATCAGCGCGTAGGGCAGGAAGTGTTCGACCGAGCGATCATAGTTAAACGAAATGATCGCGAGATTTTCAAAGCACTGGTGCACGCGGCTGCGCGGCACGCCGGTAGTCATCAGTTTTCCGAGTTCCAGCAGCCAGAAATCGCCCGCCTGAAGGGGCAGTTCGCCTGCGGCTTTGGGGGTAGGCCGCAGGTTCGACCGCGCCTCGCCCTGACAGATAAA
>JANNZB010000352.1:0-2069 GCA_031410395.1 Novosphingobium sp. | reverse complement strand
GCCGAATTGCAGCTCGGTCTCGGGCGAGGGATTGAGTTCAGCAAGGCGGCGGAAGAATTCGAAGGTTTGGTCGCGGGTCATTTGTAGTGATAGCGCAGCTGAAGAATTTCGAGTTGTTGCGCATTGCCGCTGCCGGTTACGCGATAGACCATGCGGTGTTCGTCATCAATCCGGCGTGACCACCATCCTGAGAGTTCGCCCCTTAGCGGTTCCGGTTTGCTTAGCCCCTTAAATGGGGAGCGCATCGAATCAGCGATTAGTGCATCGGCCTTCATTCGCAATTTGCGGTCTTGATCTGCCAGTGCGCGATAATCTTCCCAACCACGCGTAGAAAACAGCAGCTTCAATTTTTGCCCAGAGTTTCAGGATCAACCTCAATGCCGTGACCAGCATCCAGCTCGGCAATGCCATCGCGCAGCCGCTTGGCATTCGCGGGGTTAGACATGAGGTAATTCGTCTCGGTCATGCTGTCATAGTCGCTCTTGGCCATGACCACGACACTCTGGCCGCGCTGACGGAAGATCACGGTTGGCATGCTATCAGCAACAACCTTATCGAGCACCGACTTCAAATTGTTGCGAGCTTCGGAGTAAGTGACAATATCCATGACCAATTAAATGCACAATATTTTGGACATTGTCAAGCCAGCCCCAACACTTCGCCCATCGAATACTGCCCCGGCCCATTGCCCACCAACCACTGCGCCGCCTTCACCGCGCCGTGGGCGAAGACGATGCGGTCTTCGGCGTGGTGGCGCAGCGATATGTGTTCGTAGTCGGAAAGCAGGTGGACGGTGTGATCGCCCGCGACCAGACCGCCACGCAGGCTCGCAAAGCCGATTGCGCCGCGCTGGCGTGCGCCTGTAATCCCGTCGCGCCCGCGTTCCGATGCCGATGCAAGCTCGATACCCCGCCCATTCGCTGCTGCTTCACCAAGCAGCAGTGCGGTACCCGAGGGCGCATCAATCTTCATCCGGTGGTGGGTTTCGGCGATCTCGATATCCCAGTCCTCACCCAGCCTGGCGGCGGCCTCGCGAACCAGATAGGCGAGCATATTGACCCCGAGCGATGTATTGCCGGTTTGCAGAACCGCAATCTTTTCCGCCGCTTGGTCGCAAAGCCAGTGGTGACGCTCCTCAAGACCCGTGGTGCCGATAAGGATCGGGATGCCCGACGTGATAGCCGCCTCAAGGTTAGCCTCAAGCGCCTTGGGGCTGGAAAAATCGACCAATACATCGCTCGCCCCAGCCAAGGCCAAAGGATCGCCGCCAAGATCGATTCCGCCAGACAAATCCGCGCCCGCAGCCGCAATCGCCGTGACCAAGGCCTGCCCCATGCGTCCTTCGCTGCCGATAATCCCGATGCGCGCCATTGAATGTCCCCTGCGTGGCGTGCTTCATGCGCGACATGAACCGAATCCGCAATATCGTCATCCTCACCGGCGCGGGCGTCAGCGCTGAAAGCGGGATTGATACCTTCCGTTCGGAAGGCGGCCTGTGGGAACAGCACCGGGTTGAGGACGTCGCTACGCCCGAAGCCTTCGCCCGCGATCCCCATCTGGTTCTGCGCTTCTATGATATGCGCCGCGCGGCAATTCAGCAGAAGCAACCGAATCCAGCGCACATTGCCCTCGCCAAACTGGACGCCGAGTGGCCGGGAAATCTGCTGATCGTCACACAAAATGTCGATGATCTGCATGAGCGGGCAGGGGCTAGTCGCCTGCTTCATATGCACGGCGAACACCTCAACGCCTGGTGCACCGCCTGCGATGTCCGTTCGCCGTGGCGCAAAACCCTGATCGAGCGCCCTCCCTGCCCGGCTTGCGGCGAGGCTTCGCTGCGCCCCGATGTCGTCTGGTTCGGCGAGATGCCCTACCGGATGGGCGAGATCGACGCCGCGCTGCGCAAGGCCGACCTGTTCGTCAGCATCGGCACCTCGGGCGCGGTTTATCCCGCCGCCGGGTATGTGCGGACCGCGCGCGATCTAGGCGCGGCGACGCTCGAGCTCAACCTCGAACGCAGCCAGGGCTCGCGCTGGTTCGACCAGACGCGGCTCGGCCCGGCGAGCGAG
>JANNZB010000351.1:0-1689 GCA_031410395.1 Novosphingobium sp. | reverse complement strand
CGAAGAACACTGCGCCACTGTCTTCGCAATCCTTGTCGGCCCGGAATGGTTCATTCCATTTGGCCACAAAGCCGCCTTTGCCATCGGCCAGACGGAGTTGGGGCAATTCGCCAGCGCTGCCGCCGAAATACACGTCCGCTTTGCCATCGCCATTCACATCGCCCCAAGCCATGCAGGGGCCCAGTTGACTGTAGCTGTGAGGCAGGAGCACGTGGCGTTGGAAGTCCGCTTCCCAGCCGGTGTCCTTAACTTTCAGCATGGCCAGCGCCTGGCTTTCTTTGAAGAGCGGAGCAGGCACGGGCACATCGGGCGTGCGGGGGTCCAGCTTGGCGGGGCGGTCCACTGTCAGTCGTTGGTCAGCCTTCACATTCGTCAGCACGTGCTCGCCACCGTCTTTGCCGGGCCAGCGGATTTTTAGTTCGGCAACTTCCGTTTCCGCGCCCAAGCCAAAGTGAGCCACGGGTTCATTGTAGGAATGGTATCCTGTCTGGGGGCTCAGGTAACGCAACTGCTGGCCAGCCTTGGTCTTCACCACGATTTCCGCCCCGATGGCATGCGGGTTGCCTCGGCTGCCTTTAAGCTCCACCACCAGTGAATGGCCGCCCTTGAGATCGTTGCGCCAGATGGCATTGGGTTCTTCCAAATTGACCGTCACCAAATCCAAATCGCCATCGCCATCCAAGTCTGCATAAGCCGCGCCATAACTCACGCCGACGTGACCGAGGCCCCAGGCATCGCTGATCTCTTCGAACTTGGCGTGACCGGAATTGCGGAAGACGCGGTTCTTTTCTTTGCGCATTTCGCCATTTTTCCAGAACTCGAACATGTGTTTTCCCAGCAGTTCTTCGGGTTCGATCTTGATGTCGCTATCATTCATGTGCCGGCTGATGCCATTGGTGAAATAGACATCCTGCCAGCCATCGTTATCGAAATCCGCAAATTTCACGGCCCATGTCCAATCCGTGCTGGAGACTCCATAGAGCCGTGCGCCCTCGCTGAAGCGCTCCGTGCCGGTGCCAATGAGCAGGGTGTTCTGCATCTGCTGCTGGGGCGTGGAGTGATAGACTCGCTTGTTATCAAGCCCGCCCATGACGCCCATCGTAGTCTTGCTCTTGAAATGACTGGTGGCACTCATGTCCGCTACCAGCAGATCCGGCCAGAGATCGTTATTCACATCGCCTTGGTCGCAACCCATGCTGAACCAAGGCGTGTGGGGCGCAGCGTCGGCAATGACATTGGTAAAGGTGCCGTCGCCATTGTTCTTGTAAAGTTTATCCGCACTGATGAAATCGTTCCCGACATAGAGATCCGGCCAGCCATCGCGATTGTAATCCCACCACGTCACGCTGAGTCCATCGCCCCGTCCCTCGATCCCAGCGGACTTGGTAACGTCAGTAAATTTTACCTCGCCATTCTTGCTGTCATTGCGGAAGAGGAAATCTGGCGTGCCCGTGGCCTCAGCTCCCCAGTGATCAAAATCATAGCGCCACATGCTGTAATATTTTTGAAACTCCGCCTTCACCACGGGCACTCCTCCCGGTCCAGGTTCCGTGAGTTTCGACATGTCGTTCTGCGAACCGGCGGGATCCTCAATACGATTCGTTAGCACGTAGAGATCCAAATCGCCATCGCCATCATAGTCGGCAAACGCCGCGCTGTGGGAACAGTCGATCACGCCCAGGCCACAGG
>JANNZB010000350.1:0-1895 GCA_031410395.1 Novosphingobium sp. | reverse complement strand
AACCCCCCATCCATGGAACTGTTTTACCGACTGCCTGCACTTGCGTGATCCGACCGCGCTGCGGCGGATCCCGCGCGCTTTGCTCAATTGCAAGGGCACTTTGGAACGAAGGCCTGAGGTGCGTCGGCATCGCTGGTCAGAGGGTGACATTGTCGAAACAATCGATGCACCGCATGATGTTATGCTGACGCACCCTTCGCTTGTTGCTGATTTCCTCATGCGACTGGTATCGCCACAGGGATAGCCCAGCCATTGCGCTGTGCTGAACAGGTGTTAAACACGCACCTACCGCGAGGGAGTTAAACCAATGGCAGGCGTGTTGGCAGGCGTGTTGGCAGGCAAAGTGGCACTGGTCACCGGCGCAGGGCGCGGGATTGGCCGGGTTGTGGCTGAGCGGCTAGCGCGCGATGGCGCGGCGCTGGCGGTAAATTATTCAGCTTCGGCCGATGGCGCCAACGCGGTTGTTGCCGCAATCACCGGTGCCGGTGGATCAGCCTTGGCGATCAAGGCGGATATCACCCGGCGCGCGGATGTGCAGGCGATGTTCGCGGAAATCGATTCCCAATTTGGCCGCATTGATATTGTCGTCAATTGTGCCGGCGTGAGCGCGGGCGGGATGCTTGCCGATCTTGATGAGGAACAGATTGACTGGCTGATCGGGGTCAACGTCAAAGGGCCGCTTTTCCTCGCATCGGAGGCGAGCACGCGGCTTACCGAGGGCGGGCGGATCATCAATTTTGCCTCAGTGATGGCGGAATATCCGATGGCCGGAACCGGCATCTACACCGCCTGCAAAATGGCGGTTAAGGGGATGACCGAAAGCTGGGCCAAGGAACTTGGCAAACGCGGGATCACCGTCAACACCGTTACCCCGGGGCCGACGTCGCCGGGGATGATGGACCAGTGCCCGCCGGGTTACCGCGCGCATTTTGAGGCGAAATCGCCGTTTGGGCGTATCGGCACGGCTGCGGAAGTGGCGGAGGTTGTCGCCTTCCTTGCCTCGCCCGCATCAAGCTGGGTGTCAGGGACACACATTCTCGCCCACGGGGCGGCAATTCCGGATTAAACGTACAGGAGCGATTGGCATGGCAAACAAGGTAGCATTGGTCACCGGGGCGCAGGCCGGCATTGGTGCGGCTTGTGCAAAGCGGCTGGCGCGCGATGGCATAGCCATTGGCGTGCTCGATCTGAACGAGGGTATTTGTGCGGACACTGTCGCGGCGATCAAGGCGGCTGGCGGCGAGGCGATTGCGCTTGGAGCTGACATCACCGACCGCGCACAGGTAAAAGCTGCTGTGGCCAAGCTGCGCGATGCCTTTGGGCCGGTCACCATCGTGGTCAACAACGCGGGGGTCACCGATTTCGTGCAATTTGACGAGATCACCGAGGAGCGCTGGGAATTGGTCTACAAGATCAACGTGCTCGGCCAGATCATCGTCACGCAGGAAGTGATGGGCGACATGAAGGCGAAGGGCTGGGGGCGGATCGTCATGATCTCATCGAGCTCGGCGCAAACCGGGGCGATCAACATGAGCACCTATTCGGGTTCCAAAGGCGCGATTGTTTCGATGACGCGTTCGATGGCACAAGAGCTTGGCCCGCTCGGCATCACGGTAAACAACATCCCGCCGGGATCAGTGATGGGCACGATCATGTCTGAAGCCAGCCGCGAGAAATTCCAGATTCCTTCAGAAGTCCTGCTCCAGACGCTGCCGGTGCGCCGCATGGGTGAGCCGAATGACATCGCCAATGCCTGCGCATGGCTGTGCCTCGATGAATCGAGCTATGTCACCGGCCAGACCATCGGGGTCAACGGCGGACGGGTGGTGAGCTGAGATGGCTGGGTTGCTATCGGGTAAGGTCGCGCTGGTTACGGGGGCGAGCTCGGGGATCGG
>JANNZB010000349.1:0-1646 GCA_031410395.1 Novosphingobium sp. | reverse complement strand
CACCTGCACTATGAAGTCCGCATTGACGGGCGTGCAGTCAATCCAACGCCGTTCCTGCAATCGTCAGATTATCTGCTGGCCATGCAGCGTCGCAGCGGCACAGTCGCGATGGGTGGTCCTGCCGAACCGGTGAAAACCGCTACCGCCAAGTAAGCGCCTTGCAGGGCGTGCATCGCGCGCCTATCTTTGTGCCATGACCATGATCCTGACCGAAGCCGCTGCCGCGCGCGTCGCTGCCATTGCCGCGCGGCAGGCGAAACCATCCATATTGCGGGTTTCGGTTGACGGCGGCGGCTGTTCCGGTTTCCAATACCGGTTCGGGCTGGCGGATACTGTCGAAGCCGATGACGCGGTGACGCAGGTGGACGGGGTGCAACTGGTGGTAGATCCTGTCAGTCTTGATCTGATCAATGGCAGTGCAGTGGACTATGTCGAATCGCTGGGCGGTGCCGCGTTTCGCGTGACTAATCCCAATGCGGCCTCTGGCTGTGGCTGCGGGGCCAGCTTTTCGATCTGAACGGCATTAACCCGTTGATTCGTTTACGCTATTTTTGATGGTAAACGGACTTTTCATCCCTTGCCGAACGCTGCATAACAAACCCTTGAACGCGCACTATGATGCCGGATGAGGGACTGATTTCAACGTGACTGCGCAATTCCGATTTCCGCGCTTCTTCGTAACAAGCCCCAGCCCCTGCCCCTATTTGCCGGGTCGGCAGGAACGCAAGGTCTTCACCGAACTGACCGGCCATCACGCCGCCGAACTGAACGACGCCCTTGGCCGCATCGGGTTTCGTCGTTCGCAGGGCGTAGCGTACCGGCCCAGTTGCATTGATTGTTCGGCCTGCGTTTCCGTGCGCGTTGTCACTCAGGATTTCATTCCCAACGCCAGCCAGCGCAAATTGCTGCGCCGCCATGCCGATCTGGAAGTGACGGCCTGCCGTTCCTGGTCCACCGATGAGCAATTCACGTTGCTGCGCCGCTATCTCGACAGCCGCCACCCGACCGGCGGTATGGTCGGCATGGACGAGATTGATTATGCCGATATGGTTGAACAGACGCCGGTCAACAGCCATGTCATTGAATATCGCGAGCCTTCGCGCTTTGGTCGGCCGGGACGCCTAGTTGGTGCCTGCCTGACTGACCAGCAAGGCGACGGCCTGTCGATGATCTACAGTTTCTTCGAAACCGACAATGAAGATCGTCCGGGTCTCGGCAATTTCATCATCATGGATCACATCATCCGCGCTGCGCAGGCGAACCTGCCCTATGTCTATCTCGGCTACTGGATCAGGGGATCACGGCGGATGGAATATAAGGTGAAATTCCGTCCCATTGAAAGACTTGGCCCGGACGGCTGGCATGCGTTTGATCCCGAAACAGCGGCCCCGTGCAGGCCACCTGCGGACATCAATGTGTTCGTCTCCGCCTGATCATACGACTCGCTTTTTCGCCTCAAGTTCCGCCACAGCCTGACGGTATTCTGCTTCCAGCCGGTCAACCCGGTCTGCGACGCTTTCTACTGCGGTCACGGCACCAACGCCCTGACCGCTGCCCCAGATGTCTTTCCACGCCTTGACCTTGGTGTTGCCGCCGGAACCGAAATTCATCGTTTTGAGATCGCCCTGCGGCAAATTATCGGGATC
>JANNZB010000348.1:0-11499 GCA_031410395.1 Novosphingobium sp. | reverse complement strand
AGCACCACTTTGGTTCCGAAAAACCCGCCTGCGCGCAACGCCTCGGCCCAATCGGGCGCTCCGAGCAGCCAGAAGATCGGCGCGAAGACCGTGCCAAGGATCAGTTCGAACGACAGGTCGGGCCGCCCGAACCAGCCGCCGATCCCGCCGAGCAGGCCGTTGGCCAGCGCCACCAGCGCGACGAAGGCCAGCACCATCGCGCCCACGGCGACCGCAAGTTTTACGCCGGTTTGCGCGCCTTCTGCCGCTGCCATGATGACGTTGACCGGGCGTTCCTCGCTGAAAGTGATCTCGCCCTCAACTGGCGGATCGATGCCGAGTTCGCCCGGTTTGTCGGGCATCATGATCTTGGCCATCAGAATGCCGCCGGGCGCCGACATGAAGCTCGCCGCGAGCAGATAGGGCAGGTAAAAGTCCTTTTCCGGACCGAACATCGCTGCGTATGCCAGCAGGATTGTTCCCGCCACGCCCGCCATGCCGACCGACATGATGGTGAAGATCTGCGCCTGCGTCATCGTCGCGAGGTAAGGCCGCACCACCAAGGGCGCCTCGCTTTGGCCGACGAAGATATTGGCCGCTGCGGCAAGCGATTCGACCTTGGAAATACCGGTGATCTTCTGGATGCCGCCGCCAAGCCAGCGCACGATAAGTTGCATCACGCCAAGGTAATAGAGGATCGAGACAATCGAGGCGAAGAAGATGATTACCGGCAGCGCCGAGATAGCAAAGCTGTATCCGCCGAGTTCTGGCTTGGCGAGATTGCCGAACAGGAAATCGATCCCCGCCTGCGCATAGCCGAGCAGGTTCGATACCCCGCGTGACATCGCGCCGATCACCGCGCGGCCCCACGGCGTCACCAGCACCAGCGCGGCGAAACCGGCTTGCAGCGCGAAGGCGGAACCGACAACGCGCAGCCGGATCGCCTTGCGGTCAGATGAGAACGCATAGGCAATGGCCAAAATCAGCAGGATACCGAGGACGGACTTGGCGATTGGCATGGTGAAGTGTTCCCCAAAACTGTTGCTGCCAATTGTTAGCGGCTTGAAAGCGCCAGTCAAATCCTAGCCACTTCCCCCCTGCGCACATCCTCGCTAGACCTTGCGCCATGAACACAACAGCACCCCCCGCGATCCCGCGTTCGCTCTTCGTCTTTTCGCTGCTTTATGGCGGGCTGGTCGTGCTCGCCGGAGTGTTGGGGACGAAGCTGGCTTCGCTGGGGCACTGGCCCTTGCTTGGCGAACTTGCGGTGGAGTCCGGCATTTTCGCCTTTCTGCTGCTGGTGGTGATTTCGAGCGCGGTGGCAGAACTGCATGGGCGTGACATCGCGAACAAGCTGGTGCGATATGGCTTTATCCCGCTGATCGTATCGATGCTGCTGCTGACATTTGTCATCAACATCATCCCGCCCGCGCCGTTTTGGAAGGATCAGGATGCCTTTGCCCGACTGCTGGGGCAGGGCGCGCGGATGCAGTTTGCCGGGCTGGTTTCTTACGGCATTTCGCAAACACTCAACGTCTGGCTGTTTTCGCGGATGGCGGCGGACCCCAGCGGCAAACAAAAAAGCACACCGCTGATGCTGCGTGCATGGATTGCCAGCCTGCTCAGCCAGGTGGTCGATACGGTGATCTTCATTACGCTCAGCTTTGCCGGGCAGGACCTGCCCATCGGCGAGATCATGAAGGGGCAGATCATTTCCAAGCTGGTGCTGTCGACGATCATGGTACCGCTGTTTACCTGGGCATTTGTTTCGCTGGGGCGGCGGCTTGATAGGCAGTCCTGAAAAGGGCTGCATTTCGGGCGGAATGCTACTAAAGGGCGGCGCATGGTAAATCCGCACACCCCTAATGCTCTGGCCCCTGCAATGCTGCTGAAAGCCGAGACCCTCGTCGAGGCGCTGCCCTATCTGCGCCGCTATGAGGGGCGGACTTTCGTGGTCAAATACGGCGGCCACGCGATGGGTGATCCCGAACTGGCAAAGGACTTTGCCGAGGACGTGGTGCTGCTGCGCGCGGTGGGCATCAACCCGGTTGTCGTACACGGGGGCGGGCCGCAGATTGGCGCGATGCTCAAGAAACTCGGGGTCGAAAGCCGCTTCGTCGATGGCCTGCGGGTTACCGACAAGGCGACCGCAGACGTTGCCGAAATGGTGCTTTCGGGTGCGATCAACAAGGAGCTGGTGCGCTGGATCGCCGGGGCTGGGGGCAAGGCGGTGGGCATTTCGGGCAAAGACGGCGGGCTGGTCACCGCGCGCAAGGTCACCCGCACCACGCGCGATCCCGATAGCCAGATTGAAAAGGTAGTCGATCTTGGCTTCGTCGGCGAACCGGCCAAGATTGACACCACCCTGATCGAAGCCATCTGCGCCGCCGGAATGATCCCGGTGATCGCGCCGATTGCGGTGGGGGAGGACGGCGAGACTTACAACATCAATGCCGATACCATGGCCGGCGCCATTGCCGGTGCCATCGGCGCGGCGAGGTTGTTTCTGCTGACCGACGTTCACGGCGTGCTAAACAAGGCGGGCGAACTGCTCACCGATCTAACCCCGGCCGACATTTCCCGGCTGCGTGAAGACGGCACAATCAGCGGCGGCATGATCCCCAAGCTCGAAACCTGCGTCCACGCTGTTGAGGCCGGGTGCGAAGCCGCCGTGGTGCTCGACGGCCGGGTGAGCCACGCGATGCTGCTCGAGATGTTTACCGAGAAAGGCGCAGGGACTTTGATCCACGCCTAGACGGTCACGTATTCAGCGCGCCAACTGGCGATACTGAGGGACGCACATGAAACAGATGATCGTCTTTGATCTTGATGGAACGCTTGCCGAAAGTAAGCAGCCGATCGGCAAACCGATGGCAGAAATATTGAAGGCCTTGCTCGATGTCGCCTCGGTGGCAGTGATTTCTGGCGGAGACTGGCCGCAATTTCAGACGCAGGTAATCGCGCAACTTCCCCAAGGGACTGGGCTCGACAAGCTTTTCATCATGCCGACTACGGGCACCAAGCTTTACCGATTCGTTGGGAAATGGCTGCCTGTCTATGCCGAACTGTTCAACTCGGATGAGCGCGATGAAATTCTCAGCGCGCTTGATCAAGCCTCGGTAAGCGCGGGCCTTAGCGACAATAAGATTTGGGGCGAAAAGATCGAGGACCGCGGTAGTCAGATCACTTTTTCCGGCCTTGGGCAGGAAGCGCCGATTGATGCCAAGAAGGCTTGGGATCCCGATTTTTCCAAACGCAAGGTCTTGCAGGCGGCGCTGCAAAAGCAATTGCCCGATCTTTCGATAAACGTCGGCGGATCGACCTCGATCGACATCACCCGCAAAGGCATCGACAAGGCCTATGGGATGCGCAAGTTGGCCGAACATTCCGGGATTGCAACGGACGAAATGCTCTTTCTCGGTGACGCGATTTATCCCGGGGGCAACGATTATGCCGTGCGCGCGGCTGGCATTGACACGGTAAAGGTTCGCGATGCCGAGGAGACCCTCTCGGTCATTACCGGAATCATCGCCTGCCTCAAAACTTGATCCGTTTCATTCCAGTGTCGCAAGCAGATCGTCGAGCTTAACATGCGAAAATGCAGTGAAATTGTCAGCAACGCCATAGGGTAGCAGCAGCGTGCGATCATGCACAATTGCCCCGCAGCTGTAGACAACGTTCGGCACATAGCCCTCTCTCGCAGCCGGGCTGGGATGGACTAGCGGAAGCGTCCGCCGGCCAAGCACAATGCCAGGGTTATCGCGATCGAGCAGCGCGGCCCCGATGCAATAGTTGCGCACCGATCCAACCCCGTGGGTGAGCACCAGCCAGCCCTCGTCGATCTCGATTGGAGAACCACAATTGCCAATCTGGACGAACTCCCAGAAATGTTCAGGCCGCATGATAATCGCCCCGTCATCCCAATGCGTCAGGCTGTCCGAACTGGTGAGCCAGATATTCTCGCTATCCTGCCTGCTCAACGCCATATACCGGCCATCGATCTTTCGCGGAAACAGCGCCATGCCTTTCGACTGCGCAGCAGCGCCGCTCATCTCGCGCAGTTCAAACACTTTGTAGTCGTACGTTTCCATCATTTCAGATCGGGCGACTATCCCGCTGAAGGCCGTATAGGTGCCAAGCACGCGCACAGTGCCATCGTCTTCGATAAGCCGGACCATCCGCATGTCTTCAATGCCGCGTGCCTGAGCGGGCGTGACCGGAAACAGAACGCTTTCCATTCCGTCATGATCGCCCATGCAGCTTACCCGCACCGAGGTACTGTCTCCCATTTGCTCGATTTCAGGCGTCATGGCGATGTTGGTTGTGGGCACCAATTCGAACCCCGCGTCCGGGCTCCATGTGCCAGTGCGAAATGTCACCGAGGACAGGTGTCCTTCGCCGATGCCACGCAGTGAAATAACGAAGCGCACTGCGCCTTCGGGCAGCCCGGATTGATCTGCATGCAGGACCATGCTCGGGTTAAACAGGGCGGCGGATTCGAATGAATACTCTTCGAGAAAGTAGGCACCGATCAGCGCCGAGCGCGCTTTCAGTCCGGCAGCGCCCATGGCCTGTTGCGTCACTTCGGTAAAACGGCGGTGCATTGTCGCGTCGATTTCCCGGTGACGCTCGTCCAGCGAGGAATGCACGCGCGCGAATTCTTTATCAAATGTGTCATCGTCCATCGCCATCACCCGGTCGGCAATCCGCGCAAAGCGGGGTGAGTACTGCTCGTAGCCCGCAGGGTCCTGAAGATTGAACGGGCGCAAAACCGTGCGCGCCGGATTTGGCTTAAGCATGACGTCCGAATGCGTCATAATGTCGGTTCCAACGGCCATTATGTTCAATCCTGAAACTGGTTTGGTAAGGTAAAATCAAGCGCTTGGCCCGCCTTGACAGAATGAGCCGAGACGCACGGTATGGCAATGTCACGTTCGATGCCAACCCTGTCCGGCGCTCAACGCTTCTCGCGTGGTGACTTGCCGCCACGCCTCCGCTATCAGGCGCATCGGTAATCGCAACAAGGGCCGCCAGCCGTGATCTTCGTCACCCTATTTGAAATCGTTTCCTACCTGATCTCGATCATTGTCACAGTAGTGATCGTGCAATTCGTGCTCAGCCTGCTGATCTCGTTCAACGTGGTCAATTTGCACAACCGTTTTGTCGCCGCGCTGTGGCAGGCGGTGAACGCTATCCTTGAGCCAATCCTGCGCCCGGTGCGTCGCCTTATGCCCGATACCGGCACGCTTGACCTGTCGCCGATGGTGGTAATCATCGGGCTGACGGTGCTGCAGATCGTGCTCAAGAACCTTGCTTATGCGAGCATGGGATGACCGCCGCAGTTTTAGATGGAGCCAGAGTCATCGACGGCAAGGCTTTCGCCGAGGGCCTGCGCGCGCGCATTGCAATCGCGGCTGTCCAGTTTGAGGTCCACGCAGGGCGCAAGGCCGGGTTGGCGGTTGTTCTGGTCGGTGAAGATCCGGCGAGCCAGGTCTATGTCCGCAACAAGGGCAAACAGACTCTGGCCTGCGGGATGAACAGCTTTGAACACAAACTGGCAGACGATACCGCGGAGGGCGCGCTGCTCGATCTTGTTGAAAGGCTCAACGCTGATCCTGCCGTCGATGGCATTCTCGTCCAGCTGCCTTTGCCTGCGCATATCAACGAGAATAAAGTGATCGCCGCGATCAATGCCGACAAGGACGTTGACGGGTTCAACGTGGTCAATGTCGGACGGCTGGCGACCGGGCTGCACGGCTTCGTCCCTTGCACCCCGCTGGGCTGCATCATGCTGCTCAAGCACCATTTGGGCGACCTTTCGGGCCTTGATGCGGTGGTCATCGGGCGCTCGAACATCGTAGGAAAGCCGATGGCGGCGCTATTGATCGCCGAAAGTTGCACTGTCACTGTGGCACACAGCCGCACCAAGGACCTTCCACAGGTCGTTCGCCGCGCTGACATTGTCGTCGCCGCGGTGGGCCGCGCAGAAATGGTCAAGGCTGACTGGATCAAGCCGGGGGCCACCGTGATTGACGTCGGGATCAACCGGGTACCATCTGCCGAACCGGGGAAGACGCGGCTGGTTGGCGATGTGGACTATTCAGGCGCGCTACAGGTGGCTGGCGCGATCACCCCGGTGCCAGGAGGAGTAGGCCCGATGACGATTGCCGTATTGCTGAGGAACACGCTGGTCGCCGCGCACCGCAATGCCGGGATCGCGCTTGCCAAGGACGCGCTGTGAAGCACCTGCTGATCGCGGCGGCGGCACTCGCGCTGAGCACCGGCGCAGCTGCACAAGAAGGGCGCGGGCAGGGTGGCCGCGATGAAGCAAGGCGCAATTCCTACGCCAATCCCAGCGCCGTAATCGCCGCCGAACTCGCTTTCGCTCAGGCCGCACAGGTAAAAGGCCAATGGACCGCCTTTGCCGAATCCGCCACGCCCGACGCGGTGATGTTCACCCCCAGGATGGTCTATGCGCAAGGCTGGCTCAGAGGCCGCGTCAATCCGGCAGTTGCAGTGAAATGGCAGCCACACGAAGTCTGGTCGAGCTGCGATGGTTCGCTGGTGGTCAGCCACGGCGCGTGGCAATCAGCCAAAGCAACCGGCTATTTCACCACGCTGTGGCAGCGGCAAAAGGACGGCAAGTACAAGTGGATCCTCGATCACGGCGATGACGTGAAGGTGGCGCTTGCCGCACCCGAAATGCTCGCTGCCCATGTCGCCGATTGCCCGGCGCGCGCCTTGGCTTTTGCGAGGGGGGGCAAACCGCCGCTGAAGCTCGCCGCCGCCAAGAGCAAAGCTGCACTGCCGCCGCTCAACCCAGCCAAGCGCGGCGGAAAATCGGATGATGGCACGCTTTCATGGGCAGTAACCGCCGAGCCCGATGGCGCACGCAATCTCTCGGTGGATTGGACCAAGGACGGCGCGATCACTCCGGTGCTGATCGAGCAAGTTGCCGCCCCGGCAAAAAGTTGACGCCATGCTCGATCTGTTCATCTCCGCCTTTGTCACCCTGTTCGTGGTAATCGACCCGCCCGGTTGCGCGCCGATCTATGCCGGGCTGACCAGCGGCGCGAGCGCCCGGCAGGCGACCATCATGGCCGCGCGCGCTTCGCTGATTGCCGCGCTGATCCTCGTGTTCTTCGCGTTGCTGGGGGAGGGCCTGCTCGCGGCGTTGCACATTGAACTCAACTCGTTCCGCGTCGCAGGCGGCATCATGCTGTTCTTCATCGCCATGGACATGGTGTTCGAAAAGCGCACCCAGCGCCGCGAAAAGCGCGCCGAGGACGTGAAGCTCACGCCCGAAGTCGAAGACGTTTCAGTATTCCCGATGGCGATGCCGATGATCGCCGGACCCGGATCAATCGCCACGATCATGCTGCTGATGGCCCGCGCGGAAGGCACTGCGCAAACGGTGGTGATTCTTGGTGCGCTGCTTTCGGTGATTGCCCTGACATTTGCCGCGCTCGCCGCCGCTGGGCCGCTGATGAAACTGCTCGGCACGCGGGTGGAAGCGGTGATTACCCGGCTTCTCGGGGTGCTGCTGGCGGCCTTGGCAGCGCAGTATGTTATCGATGGGGTGAAGGTGGTTTTGGGTTAGGGGTTACTGCAAAGTCACCCCATCGTTCCCGCCATCGCGCCGGCCGAAGAACTGCATCAGCTGGACCATAAGCTCGCACCGCTCACCCAGAGTGCCAGCTTCAAGCAGCGCCTGTTTGGCGGCGCTGTCAAATGGGGCAATTTGCGATACGCCGTTGATCAGTGAGACATCGTCGAGCCGGGCAACCGAATCCCAATCAACCCGGTAACCCTGCGCCTCGGCAAACCGGCGCGATTCGCGTTCAAAACTGGCGCGCTCGATGGGCGCGAGCACGTCGTCTTCGCTCTCGGCGATGATCTCCCCTTCAACCTGCCGGAACGCGGTGATCACGTTGAGCTCGCGCAAGATCCGGAACCTGGCCTCGCCTTCGAGAACAACGTTGAACCGGCCATCCTCAAGCGCCTCAACATCGCCGATCTTACCGAGGCATCCGACCTGATAGAGCGGCGCGCCTTCCTCGGGTCGTTGCGGCTGGATCATGCCGATCCGTCGGTCACGCGCGAGCGAATCCTTGATCAGCGCGCAGTATCGCGGCTCAAAAATGTGCAGAGGCAGTTGCAGCCCAGGGAACAGCAGCGCGCCCGACAGCGGGAAAATCGAGATGAGTTTGGGGGTGGACATGGGCAGGGTCAGCCGAACAGCACGGTGGCAAGCTTGCGCCGGGTTGCGGCAACCCACGAGTCTTCAAGGCCCACGGCTTCGAATATCTGGAGCAGCTTGCCCCGCGCCGCGCCTTCGTTCCATTCGCGATCGGCTGTAACCATCGCGAGCAAAGTTGCGGCGGCATCATCGCGCTCGCCGGCAGCGAAGGCGGCATTGGCATAGGCGAGATTGGCCTCCATATCCGCAGGCGCGGCGCGTGCGGCGGCGCGCAAGGTTTCAAGCTCGCCTTCCTCGGGCTTGTCCTTGGCCAGAGCCAGCGCCGCCTTGGCAGGGGTCAGCAGCGGATCGCCCGCCAGCCTGGGATCGAGCGCGGCAATCACTGCCTCGGCCTCGTCAAATTGTCCGGCCAAGGTCAGCGCCTTCACCAGCCCGGCATGGGCGGCGGCGCTGTCGGGCGCGATCTCGACGATCTGCGAAAAAATGCCAGCGGCTCGTTCGCTATCGCCCTCGCCCAACACATCGTCGCCCATCGCCAGCAGTGGGGCAATATCCTGAGCGGCTTCCGCGCCGCTGGGCTGCACTGGCAGTTTGGCGAGGAGCTGATCAAGCTGCGCCTTCAACTGCGTCTCGGTCCGCGCCTGAGTCAGATCAGCAACCGGCTGGCCCTGAAACACGGCATAGACCGTCGGGATCGATTTGACCTGGAACTGCGCTGCGATGAAGGCCTCCTCATCGACATTGACTTTGGCGAGCACCACGCCCTTGGCCGCATATTCGGCGCAGACCTTTTCGAGCACCGGTGTGAGCGCCTTGCACGGCCCGCACCACTCGGCCCAGAAGTCGAGCACGACGAGGCTGGTCATCGAAGGTTCGGCCACCTGCTTGCGGAAACGGTCGACCGATTTCTGGTCTTCGATGCTCAATCCCATGGATGCCACGCTGATTAAATCCCTTATGAAGTCACTGTGTGCACGTATTGAGCCACTTGTGCGCCATGATTACCCGCGCACGCATGCGGAACACCAACCGTATGTGGCCCCTGCCACGGATTTTTGAAGGGCGGAAGTTTGAATGCAGTTTCCCCTTGGCAAGCAGGGGGGGCAATGCTAACCGCGCGCCTCACCCAGACCGGCCCGCCCGGTTTCAGGCGCCAGAGCGGGCGTAGCTCAGGGGTAGAGCACAACCTTGCCAAGGTTGGGGTCGAGGGTTCGAATCCCTTCGCCCGCTCCAGTTTTTCAATGACTTAGCATCGCTTTGTTTGTTACCTCGCCGGCACTGGGTAGCGTATGGGTAACAAATGCCCATGTGCCGCTATGCGCTGGGATATCGCGCCTTCCCCCGATCCTGATAGCGTCAGCTCAAGGTCTCGCACGGACTGGTCCGGCTCTGCATCAACCCCCGATATTACGCTTGTGAACTTGCGATGAGGCTCCTTGCTGCTGGCCTCAAACCCAACTCTACTTTCGGGATTGCGCAAGATCCGGCCCGCCACGACTGAAAACAGGTTCGATTCCCGCAAAGCTCAACAGTTTTTCCACCAAATTTGCGCGAGCGACAAATCTCTCCCAGTTGTTCCCCTAAATCCGACAAGCTGACGATGGCCTTTGCTTGGATCAATTGAACAGCGCCATCGAATGGGGCAACTGTCGGCCGAGGCAATCTCAGGCAAGTTCAATCTGGCCGCTTATTACCATGTAGGGCTGCGAACCGATTGATCAGCCAGCTTCTGAATAATGCAATCGCCGGGTCAGCGAGGTCGTCCGCATGAAGCTTGAGGTAGTAGCCGTAGCCATCCTCGAT
Organism: Novosphingobium sp.; assembly: GCA_031410395.1. Classification (GTDB taxonomy): domain Bacteria; phylum Pseudomonadota; class Alphaproteobacteria; order Sphingomonadales; family Sphingomonadaceae; genus Novosphingobium. Next base: position 1,517 of record JANNZB010000348.1, on the reverse strand, counting down.
TACCGCATCGAAGGGCATGACCAGTTGCCCCTGAGCGATCTCGGCGGCGAACATGTCGATGTCCCCAAGCAATACCCCGCCTGAGGTCATGGCATACTTCGCCGTGGCGATCGATGTATCGAAAGCCGGTCCGCCGAGCGATGCGATCATGATCGCGTTGCGCTGCAGATAATCGCTCCACAGCAGATCGCGCGGTCGGTTCTCCAGCTTGAGGTGGAGGAGATCCTCCCCCGCTAGGAACTCTTCCAGAGACTTGCCGTCTGCAGCCGCTGCGGTCGCCGGTGAACACAGAGGAGCCACGCGGACCATCCACAACAAGTCAGTCACCCAGTCATCGATATTTGGCCGGTCATAGACAATCGCCATGTCGAGTTCGGTTTGGGGCAAACCGGTAACATTGGCGCTGGATACATCTATGCGCAGTTCCGGATGATCGCGTCTGAAATCGCCAAGCATCGGCATGAACATCTGTTGGAGCAATGACGGAGGAACATGCAGCCGCATCGCGCGAGCCGGCACGCTCTCGTCGCGAATGGCGTTCATCGTCAGCTCGATCCGCTCAAGCGACTTTCCCACCACCGCGAGCAGCTGGTGGCCGGCCGGCGTCAGTGAAAGCCGCCCGGCCTCGCGCTCGAACAGTTGTTGGCCCAGCAAATCCTCGAGCGCGCTGACATGGCGGCTCATCGCGCTCTGCGAGACTGACAGCGCCGCCGCACCGCCAGTAAAACTCAAATGCTTGCCGACGGCTTCAAACGCACGCAGCGCATTGAGCGGCAACCAGCGGCGATTCATGGCACCTTTCTTGGCGATTGCATGGTCCTTCCGCTTCGACTGGCGATCCATAACAGCCGGATTCCATATTTGGCATGGGTCTATGCCAAAAGTTGATTTTTGTTAGCATTGATAATCGGCCACTCAAAATATCCAACTCTCCTCCGGGAATATCTTGATGCTTGACCTGGCCTGGGCCGACCGACAATTCGCCACACGCCGCGAAGGGCATAGCCTGCCGCAAAGCCTCTACCTCGATCAGCGCGCCTATGACTTCGACATGGCGGCGATCTATGGCCAGAGCTGGCTGATGGCCGCATTCGAATGCGAATTGCCCGGTCCCGGCAGCTATCTCGCCATGTCAGTCGGCAATTGGCCGGTGATTATCACCCGCAATCGCGACGGCGAAATCAAGGCATTTCACAACACTTGTCGCCACCGTGGCTCGATCCTGTGCCAGCCTGGAAGCGGTTCTGCAGCAGGCGCGACATGCCGTGCTCGCCCATCTTGCATTGCGCACGGCGGCGCGTCTGGGCATCGAACCCGTGATGCCGACGCCAAGCTCCGGCGCGACGACGGTCATGCCGGTCGTGGGGCGAACGGCATGACCGCGCGGCCGGCGTCCTTGCGCAGCATGCCCTGGTGGTTGATGGGTGGAGAATCGCCGCCGCACGAATCCGGCGGCAAGCGATTCCTGGTTCTGCCTTCGCGGCAAATTCCGCGTTGGCTGGTGCCGGTGAGCGGGG
>JANNZB010000347.1:0-5438 GCA_031410395.1 Novosphingobium sp. | reverse complement strand
GGCGGTTGATCCGCCGGTAAGATCACCCTTGGCGAGCACGAGCACCTTGCGCGTCGTGGCGAGCGCCAAGGCGGCGGTGAGGCCCGCCGCGCCGGAACCGATGATGATGACATCATGCTGCATGCGATAGACAACGATAGTGGATCATTGCACCATGATGCCGACGTGCAGCGGCGGCGGCAAGCAAACTGTCATCTATGCTCACAACTTTGCCCTCGCCCCTTTGCCATTACTTTCTGTAGCACGGGAACTGTCGGAGGCGGCGGGTGTTTTGCAAGAAGGGGCTGAACATCTGGCATTGGAAAGACGTCATGAAAATCCCTGTGCCGCAATGCCTGCTCAACCGACACGATCCGATTCGCGCTTTGGTAACCAATGACGGGATCGATTATTCAGGCGTCTGCCGCCGGTGTGGTAAGCCCATTCGCAGGGTTTCGCAGGGCGATTGGCGCCGATCGCTGGTCAAATATTCAGGCGGCTGACTTTGCTCCGCTGGTCAGGCTGACGAACACGTCCTCAAGATCAGCCTCTCTGGTCGTTACATCGACAATCGCAAATCCTTGCGCCTGCACCGCAGCCAGGACTTCACCGGCATTGGTGCTGTCCTTGTTATAGGTGATCTCAACCGCTCGCTCACCTGCTGAAACACATTTGATGAAGGTCGCACTGGCAGGAAGCATAGCAACCTCGCGGTCGAGCGTGAGCACGACGATTTTCTCGCGCGCCATTTCAACCAGCTCGCGGGTCGGCTTGTCGGCGATCAGTTTGCCGTGGCTGATAATGGCGATGCGGTCACATAATTGCTCGGCTTCTTCGAGGTAATGCGTGGTGAGCACCACGGTCACTCCTTCGGCGTTGAGCTCCGCGACCAATTCCCACAGTTGCCGCCGCAGTTCTACGTCAACCCCCGCGGTCGGCTCGTCGAGCACGATCACCGGAGGGGTGTGGACCAGCGCCTTGGCGATCAGCAACCGCCGCTTCATCCCGCCCGATAACGTGCGCGAATAGGCGTTGGCCTTGTCTGACAGGTGGACCGCGGCGAGCAGTTCCAGCGTGCGCCGCGCTTCTTTTGGCACGCCGTAATACCCGGCCTGATAGTCCAGCACCTCAGCAGGCGTGAAGAACGGATCGAATACCACTTCCTGCGGGACGATACCGATTGACCGTTTGGCGTTGCGTGGATCGGCGTCGATATCGAAGCCCCAGATCGAGGCATGGCCGCTGGTCTTGGTGACGAGGCCGGCAAGAATATTGATCAGCGTCGATTTGCCCGCACCGTTCGGGCCCAACAGCCCGAAAATCTGCCCGGCAGGAACATCGAACGAGACATCATCGAGCGCCAATTTGCCCGGCGCGTCCTTCACGCCTGCATAACGTTTGACGACATTGCGGATCGAGATTGCGGGGCCAATGGACATGGCTCGCTCTTGCGGCAGGATCGGCTTTGCGTAAAGGGGGAGCCTGACGCCATTCACTGGACCTGCCATGAACCCCGCCCCTTCCCCTGCACCCGAAACCGTCACCGTCCGCACGGCGCGCGTCAAGTGTGACGGCGCGAGCGAAACCGCCCCCTCCCTCGGCCACCCGCGCGTGTGGCTGGAGATTGACGAGAAGGGCTATGTTGACTGCGGCTACTGCGACAAGCGGTTTGTGCTGGCGGACGGGCATTGAGCCCAAGGCCCCACGGTACTGGCCTTTGGCAATATTGCCCCTATATCCCTCGACATGACCGCACCCGATCCCCGCTCGCTGCTCTATCGTCAGCTTTCGCCTGAGGAGGCGCAGGCGATTGTTCGCGATTGCCTCAAAGACTGCGATGATGGCGAGCTGTACATGCAGTTCATCGCCAGCGAAGCCTTTGGCTTCGATGATGGACGGCTGAAGACGGCGGACTATTCGCGCGATGCCGGGTTTGGCCTGCGCGGGGTTTCGGGCGAGATGACCGGCTTTGCCCATGCCAACGAGATTTCCGCCGCCGCCATCCGCCGGGCTGGTGAGACGCTGCGATTGCTCGATCCCGCCAAGGGTGCACGCGCCGCGCCGCCGAAGAAATCTAACCGGCATCTTTATACCGATGCCTCGCCGCTAGATGCGGTGCCGTTTGAGGCCAAGGTCAAGCTGCTTGAGGCCATCGATGCCGCGGCCCGCGCCCGCGATCCGCGCGTAGCCCAGGTCAGCGCCAGTCTGGTTTCGAGCTGGTCGGTGGTCGAGATTGTCCGCGCCGATGGGTTTGTCGCCACCGACATTCGCCCCTTGGTACGCCTCAACGTTTCCATCGTTGCCGAGCGCGATGGGCGGCGCGAAACCGGCTCATTCGGCATGGGCGGGCGGCGGCTTTACGATGATCTGTTCGAGCCTGCGACATGGAACAACGCCATCGATGAAGCGCTGGGTCAGGCGCTGGTAAACCTAGATTCAGTAGATGCTCCAGCGGGAGAAATGACGGTGCTGCTCGGCCCCGGCTGGCCCGGCGTGATCCTGCACGAAGCCGTCGGCCACGGGCTTGAGGGCGATTTCAACCGCAAGGGCACCAGCGCCTTTTCGGGCCGTATCGGCGAGCGGGTGGGCGCGCCGGGGGTCACCGTCGTTGATGATGGAAGCATCGCAGCGCGGCGCGGATCGCTGTCGATCGATGATGAAGGCACCCCAACACAGGAAAACGTGCTGATCGAAGACGGCATCCTCAAGGGCTATATGCAGGACCGGCTCAACGCCCGGCTGATGGGCGTACCCGCCACCGGCAACGGCCGGCGTGAAAGCTATGCTTACGCGCCGATGCCGCGGATGACCAACACCTTCATGCGCGGCGGCAACGATGACCCGGCCGAGCTGCTGACCCGCGTCAAGAACGGCATTTATGCCAAGAGCTTTGGCGGCGGACAGGTTGACATCACCAGCGGCAAGTTCGTGTTTTCCTGCACCGAGGCTTACCGCGTCGAAAACGGCAGGATCGGTGCACCGATCAAGGGCGCGACGCTGATCGGCGATGGCCCGACTGTGCTCAACCGGGTGATAGGCATCGGCAATGACATGGCGCTCGATCACGGAGTTGGCGTTTGCGGCAAGGGCGGACAATCGGTTCCTGCGGGCGTTGGTCAGCCGACATTGCTGATCGATGGGATCACCGTGGGCGGAACTGCGTGACGGTCAGCCCCGGTTAAGGCATAGTGTAGTTAGTTGCGCAGCAATCGCTGGAGAATCGCCATGAAGAAGACAGCCCTGTTCCTCGCCGTAACGGCGTCCTTGCTCGTCCCGGCGACGGCGCTTCAGGCCCGGCCTAAGCTCACCCCGGCACAACAGCTTGATAAACTGCTTGAGGGCCGTGTGGCGGGAAAGCCAACTCATTGTATCAGCCTGTCGGACAGCCACGATACGCAGGTGCTTGATGGTACCGCGATTGTTTATGGTTATGGCAACACGATCTACGTCAACCGCACCACACATCCAGAGTCGCTTGATTCTGATGATATTCAGGTGATCAAGTTAACCGGAAGCGAACTTTGCAGCCTTGATACGATCCAATTGCATGACCGATCAGGTGGCTTCTGGCGCGGTTTCGTCGGGCTGGAAAACTTCACCCCCTATCGCCGAGTGGCCAAGACGGGCTAATGGCAGGCGCGCTTTGTGCGATGGGGCCGCAGGTTAGCTTTGTATTTGCTCGCGGCGTTTTACGGCGCGGCGGGTGTTATTCATCTGGCCTATGCCGCGCCGTTCATTCGCATTACTCCTGGCTGGGTGCCGCAACCGGCGATTGTCGTTGCGCTGACCGGGATTGCCGAAATCGCTGGGTCACTCGGGCTGCTGCAACCTTGGTCACCGGCATTGCGGCGCGCTGCAGGATGCGGCCTTGCGCTTTATGCGCTGTGCGTTTGGCCCGCCAATTACAACCATATGCTGCTTGATATGGCACGCACAGATCACGGTGCCGGCCTTGGCTATCACCTTCCGCGCCTTGCCGCACAGCCGCTGATCATCTGGCTGGCGCTGTGGGCAAGCGAAGTGACCAATTGGCCGTGGCGCCAGCGGAGAGCCTCACTGTAAATTCGCAATAAAATCCGCTATCGCTCGCTCTCGCCCGCGACTAGGCTACTGCGTGATATCCCCGGCGCAGGGGAATGCAGTGCACGGCAAGCGGGGGAATTTGAACATAATGGCGACTGACGCTACTGGAAAATCTGCGACGCGTGACCCGGTTTTCGTAATCGTTGTCCTGCTGACGCTGGCGATCTTCATCAACGCCCTTGATCGCGGCAATTTTTCCACGGCAGCGCCGCTGATCAAGGGCGAGCTCAACCTTTCCAATGCGCAGATCGGCATATTGATCTCGTCTTTTTTCTGGACCTATGTTCCCGGCCACGCGCTGTCTGGCTGGCTGATCGAGCGAACCGATGCCTATCGCACGCTTGCAATTGCGCTGACAATTTGGGCGCTGGCGACGTTTCTGACTGGCTTTGCCGCCGGCTTTGGTGCGTTGCTCGCCTTGCGTTTGCTGCTTGGGTTGGGTGAAAGCGCGGCCTTTCCCTGCACTTCAAAGTTGCTCGCCCAATTGATCCCGCAAAGCCGCCTCGCATCGGCCAACGCCTGGACCGGTGTGGGCCTGATGATGGGCAATGCGGCGGGTATTTTCATCGGCGGGATGCTGATCGCCCAGCTCGGCTGGCATGCGCTGTTCTTTGTGTTTGGCGCCTTGTCACTGCTGTGGCTGGTGCCGTGGCTCAGAGCAAAGCGCCCGGCGCCGGTCAATCTTCCGCATGCCGATGATCCGGGTATCGCGCCCAGCTATGCCCAAATGTTGCGCAATCGCGACATGTGGGGGGCGATGTTGGGGCATATGTGCGGGAACTATTCCTATTTCCTCGTGCTGTTATGGCTGCCGCTTTACCTGGTTAAACAGCAGGGCTTTGCCATAACCACGATGGCCTGGCTGGGCGGGCTGGTTTACGTGATCGCATCGGTGGCCGCGCTGGTCGGAGCACGGTTGACTGACGCGTGGATCGCGCGCGCGGGTGCAATCAACCGCGTTCGCAAGACCGCGGTTTTCATCGCCGGATGTTTTGGCATAACCTGCATGCTGCTGTGCGCCACCGGCCGTCCCGCACTCGCGGTGGTGGGTCTGCTGGGCTATGGCGCTTGCACGGGAATCGGCTATTTCAGCTTCTATTCGATTGGCCAAACGCTGGCAGGGCCGCGCGCGGCAGGTAAATGGGTGGCGCTGCAAAACGGCTTTGGCGGGCTCGCCGGAGCGATCAGCCCCGTCGTCACCGGCTTCACGATTGACGCCACCGGCGACTACCGCGTTGCCTTTCTGATCGCCGCGGCAATAGGCCTGATCGGTATGGCTTGCTGGGGGCTGGTGATCCGCAAGGTAGCGCCGATTGACTGGTCCGGCAGCGCAAGATGAATCCCAAATCAATCCTTGTGCTCACCACCGGCGGCAC
>JANNZB010000346.1:0-1751 GCA_031410395.1 Novosphingobium sp. | reverse complement strand
CGTTCCGCCGTGGGTGGCAGGCCCAAGGCGGCAAACCATCAATTGAATGGGTGAACTGGAAAAAGCTGGAGGCCCTCCATGGCTGACGGCTCAGAATTCCGTGTTGCACCGCACAATATCGAAGCCGAGCAAGCCTTGCTTGGCGCGATCCTGATCAACAACGAGGCACTCGATAGGGTCGCGGATTTTCTCGACCCGCTGCATTTCTTCGACCCGCTGCATTGCGCGATTTACGAGACAGCTTCGACACTGATCACCAGTGGCCAGCGCGCAACGCCGGTGACCATGCGGAATTTCTTCCTGGAAACCGCCCCGGTCGGGGAAATCACGGCAGTGCAATACCTTGCCAGACTGGCCAGCAATGCCGCCGCGCCGAACGCCATTGCCGATTACGCCCGCGCGATTGTCGAGAGCAGCGGGCGGCGCACGATGATTGCGCTCGCTCAGTCCATCATTGCCCGCGCCACGGCCAAGAAAGCGGATGATTCCCTGCCGAACCAGATTGCGGACGCTGAAGACCAGCTGATGCGCCTCAACAACACGACTGACGGCCAGCTGTTCGAATTCAGCGAAACCGTCACGCGAACGATTGCCAGCATCAACGACGCCTATCAGCGCGGCGGCGGGCTTGCTGGCCTTTCGACCGGCTATCGCAGCCTGGACGCCAAAATCGGCGGCATGGGGCCGGGTGATCTGATCGTGCTTGCCGGGGCGTCCTCAATGGGCAAATCGGCGCTTGCGGTCAACATCGCTGAAAACGTCGCGACGGCCGAAGAGCCGAAGTGGGTCGGCATCTTTTCGCAGGAAATGAGCGACACGCAAATCGGCGTCCGGGTAATTGCCCGCAATGCCGGGATACCGGCGAACCGGCTTCGAACCGGGTCGATCACTGAGGATGAATTCCGCACGGTGGCCAAGGGCGCTGAGGGGCTCACCAAGGCCCGTCTAGCCATTGACGTGACCGGTGGCCTATCACTGGCACGGCTTGCCGCCAAGGCCCGCAGAATGGCCCGTAAGCACGACATCGGGTTATTCGTGGTCGATTATCTCCAGCTAATGGGCGGATCGTCGGGGAGTTATGTTGCCAGCCGCAACCTTCAAATCGGCGAAATAACCACCGGCCTGAAGGCGCTGGCCAAGGAACTCAAGGTTCCGATCATCCTCCTAAGCCAACTGAACCGCGAAAACGCCAAGCGGGAAAACAAGCGCCCGCAACTCGGTGATTTGCGCGATTCAGGGCAAATTGAGCAGGACGCCGACGTGGTGATGTTCGTTCACCGGCCGGAATATTACCTGCAGCGCGAAGAGCCGAAGCAGGAGGACGTTGAAAAGTATTCGAAGTGGCAAATCGAAATGGCCGCTGCGCACGGCATGGCGGAAATCATATTCGCCAAGCTTCGGCAGGCAGAAACCGGGATCGTCGTCATGAAATACGACGGGCCGACAATGACATTTAGTGACGAGAGGGCAATGCAATGAGCAGCTTGGGCGTGATGCTTGGCCGTATGAACATCGAAGAAATTGTAGGACCGTTAGACCTGACCGGGCTGGAAGCTCTGGGCGATGATGCCGAGACAATCCTGCGGGCTGTTATCCATTGGGAATTGCTTTCCCGCAAAATTGCGGCCTGCGGAACCGTGATCGACAACGCGATTTACTGGCGGGGAGATGACGAATGAGCAAGCTTCCCTTCATGCCGTTCTACCCAGAAGACTGGATGAGCGGAACGCTCGGGCTGAAGCCTGAAGCGA
>JANNZB010000345.1:0-7628 GCA_031410395.1 Novosphingobium sp. | reverse complement strand
GGCCTTTGCCCGGTTCAGCGTTTCGTTCGATGTGGCGATACCGGGGATCACTTCGAGCAGGCCCATCAGCGGCACCGGATTGAAAAAATGCATGCCAATGAAGCGCTTGGGATCAACAGATTTTGCGCCCATCCGGGTGATCGGGATCGAACTGGTGTTCGAAGCCAGCACCGCATCGGCGCCCAGCACTTTGCCCGCTTCTTCGATGATCTTTAGCTTGATGTCTTCGCGCTCGGTCGCCGCTTCGATGATGAAGTCAGCGTCGGCCATTGCCGTATAGCCTTCAATCGGGGTGATCCGTGCGAGCAGACCGTCGACCCGCTCGGCCTCCATCTTGCCGCGTTCGACCAGCTTGCGCAGTGTGCGGTCAATGCCGGCCTTGGCTCGCTCGGCGTTGGCAAGGTTGAGATCAGACAGCAGCACGTCATGGCCGAACTGCGCCGAGGTCTGGGCAATGCCCGCGCCCATCTGCCCCGCACCGATTATGGCAATTTTCGACATTCAAAACCCTTCGCACTTGCAGCAATAGGGGGGTGCCTAGCGGCGCAAATAGTGCTTGGCTAGAGCAAAGCGGTTGCAATACGCTTCGTTTCACCCACAACTGCCGTCATCCTGAACTTGTTTCAGGATCCATCAAGCCTTGCGCGCGGATCAAGCCTCAAAAGAAACAACGGTGAGGCAGGTTTTCCTGAGGTAGCGGCGGAATATGAACCACGATGGATGCTGAAATGAGTTCAGCATGACGAGTTTGAGTATTTGCATTCCATCTGCAATTCGAAAGGTTCGGCCCTAGCGGTTCTTACCCGGCACCCAGAGAATATCCTCCGCCCCGTTGTCATTCAACGCGCGGGCGAGCTGGAACAGGTAATCGGACAGCCGGTTGATATAGGAAAGCGCCGACGGATTGACCGGCTCACCCGCTGCAAGCGCCGCCATTTCGCGTTCGGCCTTGCGAACCGAGGCGCGCGCGACATGCACGCGCGCTGCGCCTTCGCTGCCGCCCGGAAGGATGAAACTGGTGAGCGGCTTGAGGACATCGTTCAGCGCGTCAATTTGCCCTTCGAGCCATGCGGTTTGCGCCGGGACCATGCGCAGCACCATCTCCGACGGCGCGAAATCTTCGCCGGGGGTAGCCAGGTCTGCACCCAGATCGAACAGATCATTCTGCGCGCGTTGCAAAGCGGCGTGATGAGGACTGTCTGACAACGCCACCAGCGCCATCCCTATCGCGCAATTCGCCTCGTCAACCGCTCCAATCGCCTCAAATCGTGCATCGAACTTCGGCCGCCGTGATCCATCGACAAGGCCAGACGTGCCCTGATCCCCGGTGCGGGTATAAATCTTGTTGAGCTTGACCATCTGGAGTGGCGAGGCCTTATTTGCTGCCGAGCGCCAGCAGCACGGCAACCACCAGCACCGCCGCGCCCTGAAACAGGATGCGGTAGAACATCATCTTGTTCTGGCGAAGCTGCATCGGGCATGGCCCGTCGCCGTAATCGTGGTTCAGATCGTCACGCGTCGATTGCATGAAGGCGATTATGCCGCGCACCAGGCTGACCACGACCATGATCATCAGTCCGGCGATGACGAGGATGAGGAGATATTTCATGGCGCCAATCCTACCCCGCATGTCAGCGAAATGCCAGCGGGGAAGTGCTGCGCCCGAAGCGCATTTGCCAGCGCCAATCCATCCTCCCCCGCGCGGCGCAGATCGCTGAGGGCTGGCGAACCCCGCCGCTTGGCAAGCTTTCGTCCGTCCGCTTCCACGAGCAGCCCGTGGTGATGCCACACCGGCACCGGCAGATCGAGCAGCGCTTGCAGCAGGCGGTGGACATGGCTGGCAGCGAACAGATCTGCCCCGCGGGTGATCAGCGTGATGCCGTCCGCCGCATCATCAAGCGTCGCGGCCAGATGGTAACTCGCCGGAGCATCGCGGCGCTGCACTATGACATCGCCAAATATTCCGGGCGTGGCAATTTGCGGGCCTGCCAATTCATCAGTCCAGGTTAGCGACCCGGCAAGCGCCACCGCCTTGGCCATATCGATCCGCCAGGCAACGTCATCACCCAGCTTTGCCATCTTGCCCCGGCAGGTGCCCGGATAGATCGGCCCGTCCTGACCCCGCTCGCGCGCGGCCCCGGCAATCTGGCTGCGGCTGCAGGTACAGGGATAGAGCATTCCCATATCGATCAAACGCCCCGCCGCATCGGCATAGACATTGAGGCGCTGCGACTGGAACACCACCGCGCCGAGCCAGCGCAGCCCCAGCCAGCGCAGATCCGCCAGAAATTCGTCCACCAGATCCTCGCGGCTGCGTGCGCCATCAATATCTTCGATCCGCAGCAGAAAATCCCCACCGCGCGCCTGCGCAAGGTCATGCGCGACGATCGCCGCATAGGCATGGCCAAGGTGGAGCGGGCCATTGGGGCTGGGGGCGAAGCGGGTGCGGATCATGGCTTGCGCACTCTTCCTGTGGATTGTGACTTCACGCAAGGGTTGACGGCGGCAAGCGCGCCATGTTCATTGCGCCCATGCACTGTCAAAAAGCCGTAATGCCAACCTGCCACAGGGAGCCATGTTCAAGGCGGAGCTGATCGAGCGCGCGGCCCGGTTCCGTAGCGCAGAGGGCGATCCCGCCCGTTCCTTGAGCGATTGCCCGGCGCTGGTGCTCAACGCCGATTACACGCCCCTCAGTTATTACCCGCTCAGCCTGTGGCCGTGGCAGACCGCGATCAAGGCGGTGTTTCTTGATCGGGTGGCGATTGTCGCGAGCTATGAGCGTGAGGTGCATTCGCCGAGCTGGCAGATGAAAATCCCCTCGGTCATTGCACTCAGGCAATATGTCCGGCCGAGTGAATTTCCCGCCTTCACCCGCTTCAACCTGTTTTTACGCGACCGGTTTTCGTGCCAATACTGCGGCAGCCCGCACGGGCTGACCTTCGATCACGTCATCCCAAGGCGGCTGGGCGGTCGGACATCTTGGGAAAACGTCGCCACGGCTTGCGCCCCGTGCAACTTCCGCAAGGGCGGGCGCACCCCGGCCCAGGCGCACATGCCGCTGCTCGTCGCCCCGATCCGCCCGACCAACTGGCAATTGCAGGAACGCGGCAAGGCCTTCCCGCCGGGGCATTTGCACGAGACGTGGCGCGATTGGCTGTACTGGGATGTTGAGCTGGAGGCTTGATTACGCCCCCTACTTCCCCGCCACCACCTTGGGCGCATCGGCAAACGGCTTGATCCCGAACCGCGGATAGATCTCTGACGGGAAATACCCCGTACCGCCGCGCACCACCATGGCGATGGACTTGATCGCTTTCAGATCCTTGGTCGGATCACCCGGCACGAGGAAAAAGTCGGCATACTTCCCGCGCTCGATAGAGCCGAGAAGCTGGTCCTGCCCCAGATAGCGCGCCACCTCAATGGTATCGCGCGCCAGCACTTCGGCCGGGCTCATCCCCAGTTTGCCGAACAGTTCAAGCTCGCGGTGGAGGGTGAACGCGCCGCCGGTATCAGTGCCCGGCATCAGCATGATCCCGCGCCGGTTCATTTCGGTGAGTGTTTCCATGACCTTGGCGAAGGCGGCGACATACTGGGCACGCTGGCCCGGGGTGTCGGCACCGAACAGCGCCTGCTTCATGCTGCGCTGCTCTGACGGCGGCATGTGATCGATATAGTCAAGCGCGCCTGGGTTCGCCTGGCCGTTGAGCGCGGTGAGGCCGAGCTCATGGATGCCGATGGTCGGTTCGTGCGCCACCTTTTTGGCCACCATGCTATCGAGTGTCACCGTAACCTTCGCCCCGTGGACATCAATCGTCGGGAAGCGCTGCATCGCGGTGAAGCGGAACAGCGTTCGCGTGTCTTCGCCGGGATTGAGAACCCAGCCGAGCATCAGCTGATTGACATGGGTGATCTCGTTATAGCCCGCCGCGATCATCGCATCGGCGCTCGAGAAAGCGGGAATGTGCCCGGCAACGCGCAAGCCATTGCGGTGTGCTTCGGCGGTCATCGACGGGACCCATGCCGGGTTCATCGAATTGTAGATCTTGATCTGCCAGTATCCGCGCGCGGCCTACCAGCGCACCGCGTCCACCGCTTCGGTTTCAGTCGAGGCGAGAATGCCATTTTGCGCCGAGAACGGGCTCTTGCCCTCGATAAAACCGCTGCGCGTCACCCGGGGGCCAGCAACTTCACCCTTGCCGATGCGCTCAATCAATTTGTCGAGCACCGCATTGTTGTTGCCCATATCACGCACCGAGGTGACGCCCGCGAGCACATTGAGCAGCGCGTCTTCCTGCCCCAGATGCGCGTGGGTATCGGTGAGGCCGGGGATCAGCGTGCCGAAATTGCCCTCAATCGTGGTTTCACCGGGTGACGAAATCGAGCCTGCGGGCACGACTTCGCTGATCCGCCCGCGATACCACACGACATCGCGCGGCGGGGTGAGCGCCTTGGCCACCGGATCGAACACTTTGACATTGCGCAGCCGCACCGGGCCTTCCCAGCGGTGTGCTCCGGCTGTCTGAATTTCGCTCAGCCGGGCCGCCGCGAGCTTTTCAGCCAGCGCGCGCATCGGCATATCAGCCAGCTTGTCATAACCGCTGCGCGCAAGGATAAAGTCCGCCGATTCAATCGAAAACAGATCACCCTTGGCATCGAGCGTGATGTAGCTGGGGGAGATCGACAGCCCCGAAAGCTCATAGGTAACCACGTCCAGCTTGCCGCCAGTGCCATCAACCGTGCGGCGATCCTTCTCGGTTAGCTTCGCAGTTCCGCCGGGGGCGACTGCAAGGCTTTGGCCGGGCGCGGTGAGCAGCGCTTTGGCGAGCATAGCCAGATCCATCGGCGATCCGTTTTGCGTAGCATACCACCGCGGGGCATTCTTGCCCCCGCCCATGTTTTTGATTGCGCCGGGCCCGGCAAGATCGCTCCAGGTGATGCCCTTGCCCGTGCGGCGGAACACTTCGCGCACTTCATTGCCGAAAGTGGTGCGCCCGGTGATCGTCCAGTCGAGCGGCGATCCGTCGCTATCGAGTTTCAATTCTTCCTTGATCGTCGGGCCGCGGCCGTTCTGCTTGTAATCGTAATCGACAGAAACCTTGGGGCCATCGCGCGTCACCGTGAAATGGCCGACGTCGTGTTCCTGAACGATCACGCGGTAATCGGTGGTTTCGGCAAAGGCAGGTGCAGCAAGCGCGACGAGCGCGGCTGCGGTGATCAGATGCAGTTTCATGGATGGTTTCCTCCCGGCAATCGCGAGAGACTAGCGCGACGCGCCCCAATGCAAAGCAAAAGTTGTTGGGCAAAAAGCACCCCGCCCGTTTAATCGGGCGGGGTGAGGCGGGTGGTACGGTTTTCAGTCGCGGGGGATCGACCAGCGCACTGAGGTATTGAAAGAACCGCTGGCCTTTGCGCCGCTGGTGTCGGTTGCAGGCTCAAAGCGCGAGCGCGAAACCAGCCGGACGCAGGCGGCAGCATCGAGCCGGGGGAAGCCGCTCGATGCGGTTACCGTGCAGGACGTAGCCGTGCCGCCCGCGTTGACCGCCAGATGTACCCGGACCAGACCCTGATTGCCTTCGCGCAGGTCTTGCGCCGGATAGTCATTGGTGGTGACCCATTCACCCGGCCGCCCGCGCGGACGGGGTGCCCTCGCCTCGAACTGCGGCGCAGGATCGGCGGTCGGCGTTGTCGTAGGGCCGGTGTAAGGCGGTCCAGCGGTTGGGCCGGAAGTTGGCATGGTCGTCGGCCCGGCGGTAGGCTCGATTGGCGTAATTGTCGGGGTGACGGTTGGCTGGACAATTGGACTGTATTCAGAGCTTGGCGTAGGGGTTGGCGTGGCTTCCGGCAGCGGCTTTGGTACAGCGGTTGCCAGAACCGGCGGCGGCGGCGCGGGCGGATTGAACTTCATCGTCAGGCCAGAAATCACCGCATAGATCACGGCGGCTTCGAGAGCGGTAACCAGAATGACCGCCTTGGTGCGGTCGGTTGCTTTGCGTCCAGAATCATAAACCATGACTCACCTCTTTCCATGACCTCACCCCCAGCCATTCGCCGCGGTGAGGCTTGTTCAGTCGGGTGTCCTGGCAGTTTGGGTTATGTCACAACATAACATAAAAAGCAACGATTATTGAAAGTATATACTAACTAAGGACAGTTATTAGTTTCAAAATTACCTAGGTTAGCATTTTCGTAATGATGTGTCACAGGGCCTCGTGCGGCTGGAACCACGCGATATCTAATCCCGCTGCGGGTTAATATGCGAAATCAAACGCTTTTACCCCGCGCCGGGAACCTTCCTGTGCTCTGGTCGCTTTAGACGCAGCTGAAAGGATATTTAATGACCTATATCGAGACCCGCGACGGAACGAAGCTGCGCTGCAAAGAGCTGGGGAATGGCCGTCCGGTGATCCTTATTCATGGTTGGCCGCTTTCGGCGGACTCGTGGGATCCGATCATGATCAAGCTGGCAGACAATGGTTACCGTGCGGTCGCCTATGATCGCCGCGGATTTGGCTCTTCCGATCATGCCGCATCGGGCTATGATTATGATACCTTTGCCGATGATCTGGCCGACGTAATGCAAGCGACCGGTGCGAGCGAAAATGTCGCTCTGGTCGGCTTTTCGATGGGCGGCGGTGAAATCGCCCGCTATATGTCACGGCACGGTGGAGCAGGGGTAACACATGCCGTGCTCGTCAGCTCGGTTGTGCCCTATATGCTGAAGACCGATGATAATCCCAATGGCGTTCCCCAAGCGACATTTGATGAAATGACCGCGGGCATGAAAAAGGATTTCCGCGCTTTTTTCACCGGTTTCTTCAAAGACTTTTATGGCAAAACGGTGAGCGAGGAAGAGCGCCACTGGGCCTGGATGACGACCATGAAGTCCAGCCAATTCGCTGCGATGCAATCCGCTGGCGCCTTTGCAACAACCGATTTCCGGCCCGATCTGCCCAGCTTGACCGTGCCGACGCTGGTTATTCATGGAACCGCCGACAAGACGGTGCCGATCGATGCGACCGGCCGGCAAGTTGCCCAAAAAGTGCCGTCAGCGGAAATAATTGAATACGACGGTGAGCCACACGGAGTGTTTGCAACGCAAACTGAGCGCCTCGGTGACGATATAGTCGCATTTCTGGGAAAAGCGGGTTAAATGATTTGACAAAACTAACCATATAGATTATAGACTCCGCCATTGGACCGGGTGCGGCCACGACAGTGCACGTCATCGCCGCCATCCGCACCGCATGGGTTGTGCTTCGGTAAAACCCATGTTCGCGACCGGCAACGGGCGCAAGGCTCCTTCGGCGTTAAAAATACCTCAGCCAGGACCCTGCATCCCGCGCCAAAGCAAACCGGCAACGACTGTTCAGATCCTTCGGCTTTCCACGAACACGCTACCACATAAGCCATGCGTGAGGCCCGGTTAGCAAATGAACGATCTGCCACTGGGCGGGATTTTGACCCCGCAAGTAGCGGCTCCAATGCGAGCCTTCCAGCCGCTACCTTCTCAATGCCGCGCGTAAAGTCGCACAGGGGCCGAGCCGGGTCGAGCGCATGACCTCCCACCGGCCGTTCGCAAATGATGTCACGCCGCCCGAGCCCACGCACCATCAGCAATGGCGCCGCTG
>JANNZB010000344.1:0-5127 GCA_031410395.1 Novosphingobium sp. | reverse complement strand
GGCGCACTTCGTCTTCGGAATAGGACATCATGTCCCAGCCCTGACGGCGGCCGTCGGGCAATGTGCGGGTACCCTTTTCGCCGAAATAGACATCGCCGTTAAGCTCGCGGACGATCAGCAGATCAATCGAAAGCGCGACCTCGCTTTTGAGCGAGGACATATCCTCAAGACCTTTGAACACCGTCGCCGGGCGCAGGTTAGCGAACAGGCCAAGTTCCTTGCGCAGACCGAGGATCGCCTGTTCCGGGCGCAGCGAGCGTTCTAGATGATCGCAGTCAAAATCGCCAACCGCGCCGAACAATATGGCATCACAAGCATGAGCGATTGCGAGTGTTTCAGGCGGCAGAGGGTGACCGTGCTTGCGGTATGCCACCCCGCCAACGTCGCCTTCGGTGAGTTCAAGTCCGGGCAGCGACAAGGCTTCGAGCACCCGCACGGCTTCGCGCGTTACCTCGGGGCCAATGCCGTCACCGCCAAAAACTGCAATCTTCATCGAATTCCCCGTTCTCGGCCTGCTCAACCGATTTTGGCCAGCCGCTCCATCAGCACGGCGCGCGCGCCCATAACGTCGGACCCCTTAACACCGGATCTCCGATCAGCAAGGGCGTGGCGCGCTATCTGCGAGCCGAGGCGGTCGAGCATCGCCATAACAACTGGGAAATCATCCGAATCGGGCACCGAAGGGACCCCGCCAAAGCCTAGTTCACGCAGCAGCAGCGCCTCGTATCCCGCTAGCGCCGCCGCCCAGCCGCGCGCCGATGGGGAGAGGAAAATCGCATCAAGCAGCGCCGATAGCGCAAACCACAGCGCCGGATAGGCATGGCGTTCGGGTAGCACAGATGCCGTCAGCGTCGTTGCCCAACCGATCCCCGCCGAAGCCAGCGGCTCGCCCAGCCACGGTCCGACGGAGGCCACCAATTCCATCCGCGCCGATGGTAACTGACTGTCAGATCGCGAGGAAAGTTCAACCTCAACGCGATTGCCGGGGATTACCACCGGCCGCAAATTACGCCCGCGCCCGCCCGCCACGAACCCGCCGACCAGCCCGTAATGCTCGGTCATCAGGCGGACTATAACGCCGGTTTCCCCATGCACACGGGTCGCGCAGACAATGGCGGGGGCGCTTAGCTGAAGCATAGGCGGCGGTGTGGCTTGGGTAGGATGGGTTGGCAAGTGAAGGGTTTGGTTCGCGCAGAGGCGCAAAGGCGCAGAGAGGGAGTTGCGCAATTCGCCGCAGGCTCGTGCCAAATCAGCCGTCTGGCTTGCCGCAGGGCGAAATTGAAGGGAGGCTTCGCCTCAGGTGCGAACTCTCTGCGCTTTTGCGCCTCTGCGCGAATCCAATTACTTTTTCTTGGCCAGCCCAGTCTCAAGCGCAGCAACCCGGGCCTTCAGCGCCTCATTCTCGTCACGCGCCCTGGCGGCCATGTCTTTCACCGCATCAAATTCTTCACGGCTAACGAAATCGAGCCCGCCAAGGCTCTCCTTTAACCGCTCTTTCGCGGCATCGCGGGCCTCGCGGCCCATTCCGGCCATGGTACCCGCCGCGCTGTTCATCAGCTTGGCGATATCGGCGAACAGGGGGTTTTCACTTTGCATAGGCAATAGATGGCAAAGCCAAGGCTTCGCTTCAAGGGCCGAGTTCGATCCGCGTCACCGAATTTGATGTCGGCCGCCCGTCTGCATCGGGATTGGCCTGAATAAACTGCCAGTTGAGCAACGTCGCGAACAGGATCCACGCCATATAGGGCAGCAGCAACATGCCTGCACGCTGGCGCACCCGCCAGAACAGATAGAGCGTGATCGCTACCGCCACATCGAGAACGCCGATGACCAGCAGGGCGCGGTGCATCTGGTGCTGACCAAAGAACACCGGCGACCATGCCATGTTGATCACCAGTTGCACCCCGAACATCGTCAGCGCTCCGCCGCGCCCCGGTGCTCCGCGTGCCGCTGCTATCATGGCTGCGGCGAGCCCCATCAGAACAAAGAGCAGTGTCCAGACGATCCCGAAGGTTGCCGGCGGCGGAAATGTTGCAGGCTTGGTCAGTCCGCGAAACCACATCGAGTCAGCATTTCCCAGCGTCGCTGAAAACAGCCCGAGCACCAGCACCAGCGGCACGATCAGCAGCGCCCAGCGCAGAAAGGATGCCCGCAATTGCCCGGGCGAAGCGATCATGCTCATTGCTGCAGCGACCTCGTGATTCGAAATTCTATTATCCAGGTTGAGTGTGGCGGCAGACTTGCCCGCTGGCAACGCCCTGTATGGCGTGGATTTCCGCGTTTGGCACAGCCGCGATCAAGCGCGCAACGCCGATATCAGAAATTCGACATTGCCTTCAGGCCCTTTGATCGGGCTTTCGACGATGCCTTGCACCTGCCAGCCTTGCCGCTCCAGCCAGCCTTGCACCTCATCGCAAACGCGCGCGTGAAGCGCGGGATCGCGCACTACGCCGCCCTTGCCCACCTCGCCCCGGCCAACCTCGAACTGCGGTTTGATCAGCGCGACGAGGTGGCAGGGGGTGACCGCGAGGCGCAGCGGCACCTCAAGCACCTTGGCGAGACTGATGAAGCTGGCATCGCAGACCACCCAGTTGCAGGGCCGGTCAATGTGGGCGGCGGTCAGCAATCGCGCAGAGGTCTGTTCGAGCACAGTCACCCGATCATCCAGCCGCAGCTTCCAAGCAAGCTGGTTGGTGCCGCTATCGACCGCGAAAATATGCACCGCGCCCTTGCTCAGCAGCACATCGGTGAAGCCGCCGGTGGACGAGCCAATATCCATCGCCACCGCGCCTGCGGGATCAAGCGCGAAGTGGTCAATCGCGTGCGCCAACTTGATCCCGCCGCGTGAAACCCACGGGTGATCGCGCCCGCGCACTTCCAGCACGCTGTCTGCGGCGATCTGCTGGCCGGGTTTGGCGAGCTTGACCTCGCCCGCGAAAACCACGCCAGCGAGCACCAACGCCGCCGCGCGGGTGCGGCTTTCGGCAAGGCCGCGATCAAACAGCAGTTGATCAACGCGTTGTTTGCTGGCCTTTGCGGCGGGGTGGGGTTTGGGCGGGATGGTCATAGAATTGCGGGGCTTGAGCTTGCGGCCAAGCCATCCCATACCGGGGCGATGAAGGCAAATCTCCCCCGGCTGATCGTGACGCTGACGTGTTGCTTGGCGATCGTCGGTTGCGCCGCCAAGCCCAAGCCCGTCCCTGCACCCCCGCCGCTTGTGATCCTGCAGCCCAGGCCTGCCCCGCCACCGCCGCCGCCTGCAGACTGGCGCGATGCAGTGCGCTCGCCTGGCACATGGCGCTGGCAACGCGAGGGTACGCTGTCCGTTGCGCGTTACGGCGCGGACTTTGCACTTTCGTGCGATGCTGCCT
The DNA here is from genome assembly GCA_031410395.1 of Novosphingobium sp. Classification (GTDB taxonomy): domain Bacteria; phylum Pseudomonadota; class Alphaproteobacteria; order Sphingomonadales; family Sphingomonadaceae; genus Novosphingobium. Next base: position 1,756 of record JANNZB010000344.1, on the reverse strand, counting down.
CGCGTCAGGTAACCGTGCGCAGGAGCGCCGCGCAGCCTTCCGCGAATCCGCTGACGATCACCACCACCTCAACAAGGCGCATATTGAACGGCGTGGCCGATAGCGGCGCGGTTTTCGCAATGCTCCCCGGCACAGACCCGCTGCTTGACGCCATGGCCTTCAGCCGCGGCCGTTTCATGATAGAGACCACGGCTACCGCTACGCTATATCTTCCCAGCTGGAGCGAAATCAGCCGGGTAATTGAGGATTGTCGGTAAATGCTGATTGAGCGGCGCTGAATCAAGAAGCGGCACCTGCCCGCTCCCCCTCCCGGTCAAAAATCGCAGCTGGGGATAACCAGCGCGAACGACCGATTCTGACAGAAAAATAATTTCATTCAAGTCTTGTTGTTATGCCCAACATGAATCACATTCACGTTAAGACCGGCGGTGAAATTTCCGCTGTGTCCCAGCCCCCGCAAGGGGTGACTTTGGCTCAACAGCGCGAAAGGAGGTGATCCGATGTCTCATGGTCAAGCACAGAGGTCGGTCAATACCGTCGCGGAGCATTATTGCTGACTGGCAATAAAGGCTCCACCGGCGGCTCCACCAGCCGCTGACCATGCGAAGGGCTGCACTCCATTGGAGTTGCAGCCCTTCTCATGTTTGTTGGAAGTGCAGGGGGCTGCACTCCATTGGAGTTGTAGCCCTTCGCATTTTGCAGACTATCCTGCCGCGCTTATTCCGGCTGATGTTTGAGCCGTTGCACAATCTCCCGCAGGTTTGGTTTCTGGCCTTGCGCCAGCAGGCTCACCCTGAACAACCGCCCCAATGCCAGCATCTCGATCGCAATGTAGGCCGCCAAGACCAGACCGGATCCGATAACCTCCCATGCGGGAATCCCTGTGCCTAGGCGCGATAGCACCGCAAACGGCGTCCATATTGGCACCCAGGTCAGAACTTCCACGCCAATCCCGGTCTTGCCGCTGACGATCGCCTGCAACAAAAACGTCGTCGGCAGCATGATCACGAGTATCACCGGCATCAGATAGCCCTGGGCATCGCGCATTGAATCACTGAGCCCTCCAATCGCCAGAAACACGATAGAAACCGACAGATACCCGGCGATGAAAAAATACAGCATCGCTGCGACAATCGCCGGTGAGGTCAGCGGATCGAGCACCGGACGGATCAAGTCAGAAATTTCGCCTTGGGTGGCGAATCCGGCAATCAGAGCGCAACCGATCCACACCGCAATCATGGTCAAACCTATGGCCATTGTGCCCAGTAGTTTGCCATACATCAGCTCCTCGGGACTGACGCAGGCGAGCACGGTTTCAATCAGTTTGTTCGATCGCTCCTCGACTGTGCCTTGCAGCATCCAGCTGCCCGACAACATCAGGCACATCAGCAGCATATAGGCGCTCGCGAGCGGCAGGATTGACCGCACCAGCATTGCTTCGCGCACCCCACCGCCGGGTGGGGGCGTGGTAATTGCAATTTGTGGCACCACTTGTTGAACCGCTGATGCGGCGTCTGCCGACAGCCCGCTGCGGACCAGATAACTGCTGCGCAGATCGCGGGTCAGCTCTTCCTGGACTATCGCCACCAGGCCCGGGTCCGGCTGGTGATTGGTCCACAGCCTGACAACCGGCTTGGCTGCGAAATCTGGCGCGATCAGCAAAACATAATTGACCGGCTTGGTATTCTTGTCGGGCGGGGTGACCAGCGTCTTGATCTGCGCTTCGCTGATCGCCTCGCCGGGCCGGCGCTGGTTG
>JANNZB010000343.1:0-2279 GCA_031410395.1 Novosphingobium sp. | reverse complement strand
CCACAAGGAAGATGCGGCCAAGGCGGGCTTAAGTGGCGATCTTGATGGCAAGCGCGTCGTCGTGCAGGGGTTGGGCAATGTGGGTTACCATGCCGCCAAATTCCTGTCGGAAGAAGACGGTTGCAAAGTAACAGCGATTATCGAGCGCGATGGCGCGTTGGTTGATGATGATGGCCTGAAAATCGAAGATATCCGCCAGTGGATCATCAAGCACGGCACAATCACAGGCTATCCCAATGCCACCTTTGTCGGCGTGGACCTTGCCCGCACGCAGGTCGCTGCAGGCCGCGCCCGCATCGCGCGCATGGGCCTCACCAATGTGGAAATCCTGTGCAAGAGCTTTACCGAGATCGGTGAGGAGCTTGGCTCTTTTGACTACATCATCTGTCACGGCGTTTACAGCTGGGTGCCGCATCAGGTGCAGGATGCGATCATGCAGGTGGTGCGCGCGCGGCTCTCGCCGGTTGGCATAGCTTGTATAAGCTATAACGTGCTGCCGGGCTGGCGCATGATGCAGCCGATCCGCGATGCCCTGTTGATGGCCGTGCCGGAAAGCGTGGACTCACTCGGCCGCGTCCGCATGGCGCGTGAGATGCTGGTCTTCTTGGCTGAAGCGTCAACCGACAAGGGCCCCTATGGCGATTCGCTGCGCAGCTGGGCTGAACGTCTCGCCACCCTGCCCGACGATTATCTCGCGCATGAATTCCTTGAAGAGTGCAACGAGCCAATTCTGGTTCGTGATTTTGCCGGCGCGGCTGCCCGCCACGGCCTCGGCTTCCTGGGCGAATGCGAACTTTCGACGATGATCCTTGATAACTATGAGGCAAAAGTTGCCGATGGCATCCGCGCCCGCAGTGGCAATGATATGGTGGCATCTGAACAGTGGCTCGATCTGCTGAGTGGCCGCACCTTCCGCCAGACGCTGCTGATCGCCGGTGAACGCATGAACGATGTTAATCGCGCGCTTACGCCTGAATCCCTGGCCGGACTGCACTTCGTCCTGCCCATCGGTTCAATCGTCAAGCGCGATGGTGACAGCGCGACGATCACGCTGCCCGATACCCGGTCGATCACTTCGCACGCCCCTGCCGTGGCTGATATGTTTGAAGTCATCGGCAAGGCTCTGCCGGGATCGTCGGCATTCGATACGCTGGTCAAGGATGCCAGCACCGATGGCCGCGCGGCGATTGGCGATGCGCTGTACCGAATGGTGCTCGGCGGGCTGTGCAATGTTTCAAGCGAAGCTGTGCCCTGCGCAGCCGTGGTAAGCAATATGCCGGTGGCCAGCCTGACTGCCCGCTCGGATGCTGAGGCTGGCTATGCGCTCGCCACCAACATACGGCATGAAACCGTTGGCATCGATGCCGCCTCTCGGGTGATTCTGCCGATGCTTAACGGTAAAACTGATCATAAGTCGCTCGAGGTTAAGCTGCTCGCCGCCACCAAGGCTGGTGAGCTTACCTATTCGCGCGATGGTGAAGCCATTACCGATGCAAAAATCCTGCGATCAACCATCGCAGAACATCTGCCGAACCTGTTGAGCGGCATCGCCAATACAGGTTTGTTGGAATCTTGATGGAGCGTCGTTGACACCCTACTAGATACTACATTACACCAACCGGGTAGATGCGAGGGGAAAGCATCTGCACTAAAACATAAAAACGGTCGTAACCCCACGTGAAACTGCCATTGGGAGCAGACTGATGCTGCGTACGTTTATTGATCGTTCGACCACCGCAACAACCACCGATTCGGCACGGCGCTTTAGAAAGCCACGTGATTTTGCGGATGGCATCAGTCATTCTGCCATGAAGTTAACGCTTGGCGCGGTTGTCGCGAGTTCCGGGGCGTTTATGTTTACGACGCCAGCCTTGGCGGATTGTTCAATTACATCGGCCACCACGGTCACATGCACAGGAGCTTCCGGCCCGGTGACACCTGCTAATGGCACGTGGAATCAAAATAACGGCACAACGGGGTACATCGACTACATTAACGGTGAAACGGATCCAACTACGTTCACTTATAATGGCGGCACCGGATCGGTAAGCGGCTTTTATATGGATTCAACGTCGTCAATCGTTGCGACGGTGGGCAACGGGTTTGTCATGACGAGCACCAATGGAGTGCTTTCGACCTCCACTCCTACGGGCAATGGCATCAACGGCGCCATTGTTGCCACCAATGGAATTGGCGTTGTCCTCACTAGCGCGGGCACAGGCTCGATTTCGTTCCTGCAGGGCGGTGGCAGCATCGCTGGCCTTAACGGCGCAGTTCAG
>JANNZB010000342.1:0-2794 GCA_031410395.1 Novosphingobium sp. | reverse complement strand
TCTTGGCCAAACCGGCCTGATGGGTGGGGCCGTGATGCGAGACGGGCGCGTCGATGTCGCTATCAGCAATTTTCGCTTCGGGATGCGGTTGACTCATTGTGATCCCTGCTGCGCGAGACTCGGCGATCTCGCCGCTTACTTAATCCTCCGTTAGCAAGTGCGGAGGATTGCCGCAATGCAATGAATTAGTGCTTAATTTCTTGGGGTTACACCATTTTGACGGGCAATGAAGGCATCGAGCTCAGACAGTCTGGCGCTCAGATCACCCCGCCATGGCGCATCGGCCGGGCTGCGAGCAAGCAGCGCCGCCCAGATCGAGCGTCCTTCGGCAAAGCGTCCTGACTGCGCTAGCGCCAGCCCGAGGAAAAATGGCGGACCGGGATTGGCCGGATCGGCTGCACCCGCACGGTTGAAAGCATAGAGCGCGGCGGGGGAAAGATTGCCTTCGGCGTGCTGCACCAGTGCATTGGCCAATGCCTGCCACGCTTGTGCATTGCCTGGGTTCTTTGCCACCTCCCCGCGCAGCATTTCAGCGGCATCAGCGAACTGGCCGTGGCGGGCAAAGGCATCGGCGGTGATGAGCGCGGGGTCCTGCCCGCGCTTGGCGCCGTCGAGCTTTTCGCGCCCGGCATTGGCCGCAACGGGATCGCCGCTCGAAGGCTTCTCGGCTGGTTCGCGCGGCGCTCCGGGCTGTCTTGGGCTCCCTTGCAGGACATACCCGGTGATCCCGAGTAGCAGTGCCGCGCCGGCAGCCTCCCAGCCCTGACGCGGCAAACGGAATATTGTCGCCAGCAACGCAAAGCTGACGAGTGCGAGCGCCGCAGCGATAATCCAGCCGTTCATTTGGCGCTCCTTTTGAACCGCCGGCGAAGAAGCAAGGCGGCGAGCAACAGCAGCACGATCGGCGCGGCAAACAGTGGCCATGTGATCGATGTAACGCGCGGCGCATAGGTAATGTAGTCGCCATAGCGGGAAATCAGCCATGCCCGGATAGCCTCCGGATCCTCACCAGCCGCAATACGCTGGCGGATCTGGTTGCGCATATCGCCGGCGAGTGAGGCATCAGAATCGGCGATCGACTGGCTCTGGCACGTCAGGCAGCGGATCGTTTCCATCAGTGCTTGCGCCTTCGCCTCAAGCGCAGGGTTTTCCAGCTGCTGGTAGGCATATGGCGCGGGCGGCATGGTATCGTCTGCCATGCAGGGGGTTGCAAAAATCAGCGCGAGCAGGATGAACAGCGCCTTCACTTGCGCGCCTCCGCCAATTTGCCAAGGATCATCGGGATCTGATCGGGGCGGATATCGCCGATGTGCTGATAACGGATCACGCCCTTGCCATCGATAACGAATGTTTCAGGCACGCCTGACGAGCCAATGCCCATCTGAACCGCGCTAACATTGTCAGCGCCAATGCGGGTGAACGGATTGCCATTGCGCGCGAGGAATTCGGCGAGATCAGCTTTGTGATCGCGCACCGCGATGCCATCAATCTCGGCCCCGGCGGCGGCGAGTTGGGCAAGTTGTGGAGACTCGGCGGCACAGGGCACGCACCACGAGGCGAAGACGTTGAGCAGGCGCGGTTTGCCATCGGCCATGTCAGCGCGCTTCAGGCCGGGCCGGTCATCAGCGGCAGGGGCGAGATCGAATGCCGGCAGTTGCTGGCCGACAAAGCGGCTGGGAACATCCTTGCTGGCAGGCCGGATCAGGTTAAGCGCCACCAGCGCGACAAAGCCTGCGAACAATGCCAGTGGCAGCCACAGCGCCCACCTGGGGGCTTTTGGTTGCGAAGATTGGTTCACTGTGCTGTGCCTTCACGCCGGTCAGCAATTTTGCCGCGCGCAACTATGCGGCGCAGGTCGCTTGCCACTCGGCCAAGCAGAGACAGTACCCCGCCAAGTGCGATCAGAATTCCGCCAAGCCAGATCATCGGCACGAACGGCTTCCACCAAAGGCGAAGCTGCCAGCGCCCATCTTCGGTCTGATCGCCGAGCACCGTGTAAAGCTGCCCGTTCCAGCGGGTGAGCAGTGCGCTCTCGTTCGTTTGCTGAGGCGGGGTCCAAAAACTGCGCGATTGCGGGCGAAGCATCTGCGCTGCCCCGCCGCTGTACCTTGCTTGCAAATCCGCCTCAAGCGCTGTCCAGTTCGGCCCGGTGACGGGTTCGATCGAGGCTAGTGTTACCTGCCAGGGACCCACCGCTGCCGCCTCACCCACGCGCACCGCGATCAACTTTTCGCTGGTGAATGCAGAATCGCTGGCCATGCCGAACAGCGCCACCGCGACCCCGAAATGCGCAATTACCATACCCCATGTGGGTAAGCGCACGCGCCTGATTTCCCGGCCTCGCAGTGGCAGCAGCGAGGCAACCGCCAGCGCCGGAGCCAGCGCGATGCCCAGGATTGGCAGCACTTTGCCGGGAGCAATTACGATCCCAACAATGGAAGCAATAACGAGCAGCACTAGCGGAATCACAAGGCTCATCCGCACCCGGCCCACGTTATCTGCTCGCCAGCGAAGCAGCGGACCGACCATCAGCACAAGCAACATCGGCACAACAAACACGGCGGCCATCGGATTAAAATAGGGCGGCCCAACCGAAACCTTTTGCCCCATCGCCTCGGTAACCAGCGGATACAGCGTTCCCATCAACACGATGCCCAGGATCGAGGTCAGCATCACATTGTTGAACACCAGGGCGGATTCGCGGCTGGTAACGGCAAACCGCTCACCCTCGGTCACGCTCCCCGCACGCAACGCAAACAGCAGCAAAGCGCCGCCGATATAGATGGCGAGCAGC
>JANNZB010000341.1:0-1662 GCA_031410395.1 Novosphingobium sp. | reverse complement strand
ACGGCGGCTTGGCCTGAACCCAGCCAAAGCCGGTCTTCATTTCGGGGCCAGCGAGCGCGCGCAAGGACCAGTCATTGATCTGCACCAGCAGCTTGATGTGGGCCATCGCGTCGGCAGCAGTAGTGCCCATCGGCACCGCATCGACCACCACGCCGAACTCGCCCTCAAAATCGATCTGTAATGCCTCATCAGTCATGCGAACATCGTCGGTGGGGCCATAGAACTTGTCAGAAACGCCCTGATACATCAGCGGCCAATCAACCTTTGGCTTATCGATGCCGAGCACCTTGTCCATCAGCGCGCCGTGGCTGGCATAGACCGAACCATCGAGCCATTGCCATGCCCGCGGCAACGGGGCCATGATCTTGGTGCCATCGAGTGGATCAGGAAAATTGGTCGCAGCGGTGAGTGCAGGCGCGAGCGCGTCCCAGTTTTCCAGCGCTTCCTGCATGGTCCTGACCGGCGCATTGGTGCTGGCCGATCCATCGGGAGAAACGATCACCAGCCTGCCATCCTTGGTGCCATCATTCACAGTTGCAAGGCGCATCGCAGTCTCCCGATTACATTTGCGCTCCGGTTACTGTGCAGCGGCCAAGCGAGCAACGGCATTTGGTCGATAGCGTTGCATCGAATTTATCTGATGGTCGCGCCACAAAGGTAATGCCAGAAGCGGCAACCAATCAGGCAAAATATGAGGATGTTCATGGCCATCTGGCTTAAGCGCGGCGCCACGGCTGAGGCCAAAGCCGATGCAGACCGCAAGGTTCGCGATATTGTCGAGGCAACGCTCGCTGACATTGAAAAGCGCGGCGATGCGGCGGTGCGCGAACTTTCGATCAAGTTCGATGGCTGGGACCGCGATGATTACCGTCTTTCCCAATCCGAGATCGATGGCTGCGTTGACAGCCTGAGCGCACAGGAACGCAAAGACATCGAATTCGCCCAGACGCAGGTGAAAAACTTCGCGCAGATCCAGCGCGCATCGATGACCGACGTTGAGGTGGAGACGCTCCCCGGCGTGGTGCTCGGCCACAAGAACATCCCGCTGAATTCGGCTGGCTGCTATGTTCCCGGCGGCAAATATCCGCTGCTCGCTTCGGCGCATATGAGCGTGATCACTGCCAAGGTTGCCGGGGTTCCGCGGGTTATCACCTGCGCGCCGCCGTTTCAGGGCAAGCCTGCACGCGCGATTGTTGCGGCGCAGGCGATGGCGGGTGCGGACGCGATCTATGCACTGGGCGGAATGCAAGCGGTCGGCGCTATGGCGCTGGGGACGCAGAGCATCGATCCGGTCGATATTCTGGTCGGGCCGGGCAATGCATTCGTCGCCGAAGCCAAGCGGCAGTTGTTCGGCCGCGTCGGCATTGATCTGTTCGCCGGGCCGACCGAAACGTTGATCATCGCTGACGAGATTGGTTGCGATCCTGAATTGGCCGCGACTGACATCCTCGGGCAGGTCGAGCACGGGCCAGACAGCCCCGGCGTGCTGCTGACCAACAGCGAGAAATTCGCCCGCGCAACGATAGCCGAGATCGAGCGGCTGCTGACCATCCTGCCCACCGCCGAAATCGCGCGCAAGGCGTGGGAGGCTTACGGCGAGGTTATCGTCTGCGAAAGCTACGACGAGATGGCCCGCGTCGCCGATGAGATCGCCTCCGAGCA
>JANNZB010000340.1:0-1722 GCA_031410395.1 Novosphingobium sp. | reverse complement strand
TTGTGGTTCACTGTGGCGGTTGCCTGCCTGAGCTTTTGCGCGGCGCAAACATCGACCGGCGTCGAAGCGGTCACTGGTCCAACACTCCCGAAAGCGCCACAGCATTTGTTTGCGCAATATTGCCTCGACTGTCACGGGAAGGACGCGAAGAAGGCGCGGCTGCGGCTCGATCTGCTCCCAGTCAGCTTCACGAAGCCCAAGGACATTGCCGCCTGGATCAAGGTGCTGGACAAAATGGAAGCGGGCGAGATGCCGCCGGAAGACGAGGAGCAGCCGCCTAAACACGACGTGCAAGCGATGCTTGCGTGGCTCCGGCCACAACTGCACGCCGCGGACCTCGCCCGGCAGCGGGCCGAAGGGCGCGTCATGCAGCGAAGGCTGAACCGGGTCGAGTACGAACAGACGCTGCACGATCTGCTGGCGATCACAAAGCCGCTGCGGCAGTTGCTGCCGGAAGACAGCCTGGCGTTCGGCTTCGACAATGTCGGCGCGGCAATGCACACCTCGTCGCAATTGCTCGAACGCTATCTGGAAGCGGCGGACGTTGCGCTGAAAGCGGCGATGACCGAAGGTTCACGACCTGAGACCACGGCGCGCGGGTTCCGGTATGTTGACGAGCCGACGGTCATCCAGTCGCTCGCCCGGCAGGGCGACAGCCCCATGTTCGCCGTGGCTGACAATGCCTACCTCATGTTCAGCGACTACATTCCGTATGGCGGCGGAAAGTTGGCGCAGTTCCTGGCTCCGGTCGCGGGCCGATACCGCGTTCGCATTACGGGCTACGGGCACATGGGGCCGGTCACGATGCGGGTCTATGGCGGGGCGACGCATGAGGTGCCGAATCATCTGATCGGGCACTACGACTTGCCGGCAGGCCAGCCGACCGTGGTGGAATTCGAGGACGAGTTCCCGTTGAACTCCACGATCACGCTCCTGCCCTATCGCCTGAAGCTGGGCGGCTTCGTCAATATCGGTCGCGAAAAACTGCTGCAGCGCGTCGGCCTCGCGCTGGAAACGGTCGAGGTGGAAGGGCCGCTGGTGCCCGAGTGGCCGCCCCGGAGCTATCGTCAGTTGTTTGGCGAGCTGGATCTCAGCAAGGGGACGCTCGCCGACGCGGAAAACGTGCTGCGAAATTTCCTGCCGCGGGCATTTCGCAGGTCGGTGACCGAGGACGAAGTGCGGCCCTACGTTGAACTGGTGCGGTCGCGGCTCGATGAACATTACGACTTCAGGACCGCGATGCGGCTGGGCCTGCAAGCCGTCCTGTGCTCACCGCGCGTCCTGTTCCTCGATGAGAAACCGGGCCGGCTCAGCGACCTCGCGCTGGCTTCGCGCCTGTCTTATTTTCTGTGGAGTTCGCTGCCCGATGAGGAACTCCTGACCTTGGCGCGCGAGCAGAAACTGTCGCGGCCGGAAGTCTTGCGCGCGCAGGTGGAACGGATGCTCACCCACGCCAAGGGGGAACGCTTCGTGCGGAATTTCACCGGTCAGTGGCTGGGTTTGCGGCAGATTGAAGCGACGACGCCCGACAAGCATCTCTACCCGGAATTCGACGAGTTGCTGCAAGTCTCGATGGTCTCGGAGACGGAGCTGTTTTTCAAAGAGCTGCTGCAGCACGATCTGAGCGTCACGAATTTCGTCCACTCCGTTTTTTCCTTGCTCTACGAGCGGCTGGCGCGGCATTACCGCATCGAAGGCGTGCAGGGCCAGGCGTTCCGCCGC
>JANNZB010000339.1:0-2756 GCA_031410395.1 Novosphingobium sp. | reverse complement strand
AGCAACAAGCGGGACGCGGCTTGTGGTTTTAATGCCCGAATGGACTTCGAGCCATGCGACGGTGCTGCCCTTGGCAATCGGCGCTTCAAGCGGACCTTCATAGACGATCTTTGTAGTAACCTGGCTAGCGCTGCCATTTGGCTGTACAGCTGCATAGGCCATAGGCGCGATCAGGCTGACCCGACGTGATGCGCCGCCCTGAACCTTAGCGGCACCAATAACTTCGCCCGCTTTGAACAGCGGCTGGCTGGCAAATGCGGAAAAGCCCCAGTCCATAAGAGCGCGCGCCGCCTTGGCGCGGTCTGGCCCCCGGTCTGCGCCCGCGATAACCATTACCAATCGCCTGCCGCCTCGGTGAGCCGAGCCGAGAAATCCGTATCCAGCCTGATTGGTGAACCCGGTCTTGATCCCGTCTGCACCTTCGAGCCGTCCGAGGATCGGATCATGGTTGTGTTGCGTGATGCCGTTAAAGGTCAGCGTTTCATAACCGATGTAGCGATGATAAAGGTCGGGATGTTCGGTGATCATCGCGCCCGCCAGTGCGGCAAGATCGTGCGCGGTAACAAATGTTTCGCCTTCGTCCATCCAGCCGTTTGGCGTGCCGAAATGGCTATCATGCATACCGATTTTGCCAGCCTCGGCGTTCATCAGTGCGATCCAGTTCGGCACTGATCCCGCCGCGCCTTCGCCGAGTACGACGCAGGCATCGTTCGCAGAGATGTTGGCGATGCCCAGCAGCAAATCGTTGACCGTGATGTTCATTGACCGATCAAGGAACATGGTGGATCCAACCCGGTGCCACTGCTTGAACGCCTGCTCACTCATGGGCATTTGCTTTGAGGTGTTCAGCTGATTGCGGCTGATCATTTCAAACGCGGTGTAAAGCGTCATCACTTTGGTGATCGACGCGGGAAGAAAGCGCCGGTTGGCTTCTTTCTGGTAGAGTACCAGCCCCGAATTAAGATCAACCAGCAAGGCGATTGGAACGCGGTCGAGCTCGGCGGGAGGGCTGGCGGGATCGGATGCGCCGCGTGCTGGCTCTGGTTGCACGAGCCTTGGCTCATCGGACATTGGCGTCGTGCCAGCCGGCGCTGTGGTCATCGCCGCCATGCCCGCAGGCGATGAAAGAACTGGTGCAGCCAACAGCGGCAACAGGGTCAAGGGCAGTAATTTCAGCAGCAGGCTTTTCAAATTCATCCCCGAGCGCTTGGAATGTCGCGCGGCGGGTGGGCGAAGTGCCCTCAGTCTGCGCGCTGGATTCGTGCGTCGCTATACCCTGCGTGTCTGGCCTTGGCGAGCGCGGCTTCAGCTTCTCCACGGGTGGAAAACGGCCCCATCCGTACCCGGAAGAACTTGCCTGCCTGACTAACTTTGCCGCCAACCTTGTGAGCCGCTTCGGCCCCGCGTGCGTCAGTGCTGAATGCGCCAACTTGAACCACTAAACCGCCCTTTTCGGGGGGAGTTGCGGTGGGCTTATCGATTGCAGGAATTGGCCTCACCGGCAAGGTAGCAACCCCTGGTGCCACTTTTGCGGGCAGTGCGATGGTTGGCGCAGTGGCTGGAGGCGGCATAAGCACGTTGCTGGGTGGAGCGCCCGGCAGCGCAATCGCGGTCAAGCCGGCATCAAGCCTGCGGCGCAGCACATTGACCAGCGAAATTGGCGTATTCATTCGCGCCGGGGCCTGCCCCCCGCCGCGCAGTGCGGCGCGTTCCTGTTCGGGCGGATTGACCCGGCGGATCCTGATAGCCGTGTGATCGGAACTCGCGCCCAATTGCGCCGCAGCAGCCGGGGAAAGCGCAATCAGTCTCGCAGCCGTCATCGGCCCGCGCTCGGTCACGCGCACCAGAATTGTCCGCCCGGTTTCCAGCGAGGTGACTTCGGCATAACTCGGCAATGGCAGCGTGCGATGGGCAATGCTCACCCCTTCCCCCGCGCCAATGGCAGCATAACCAACCTGATCGTAATTAAGCTTGTCCTCGGGCGTGAATGTCACGCCATCAACGGTGAACGGCTGGCCGATCACCACCGGATAGTCAGCCGATGGGCCATTTGCCGGCGGCAACACCGGCGCAGAGGCAAGCGCGGCAGTATCCTGTCCATGCCCGCAGGCTGTGAGCAAAACGGCTAAGGTAAGTGCCGAAGCACGGTTAACGGGCAATCTCATCTGCAAGCAATCCCACCGACAAAGCGTAGAAGTTCGAGCAGTTATAATGAAGTATGACCCGATAATTCCCGGTTAACAACCATGCCGAAGTTCCGGGTCCATCGGGTTCGAACAGGCTCGCCATTACATCATCAGCGATGGGGGACTGCGGCTGAATGCCCAATTGCCGCCATTCCCCCACGGTCAACCAGCGATTGTAGCGCGAATGGACGCGGCTGCAGGAAGGCGAATTGAGCTTGGGAGAGACACTGGCGCGGTTAAACGAATCGGGGATCGATGCGCGCACGCCCCACGGTTGGCCGGTGCGCCAGCCTGCGTCGCGGAAGTAATTGCCGATGGAAGCAAGCGTGTCGGGCGAATTGTCCCAGATGTTGACCCTGCCGTCACCATCGCCATCAACCGCCAGACGCAGATACATGCTCGGCAAAAACTGCGGATTGCCGAATGCTCCGGCCCAAGATCCCACCAAGTGCGCACGCGGAACGCCGCGATCGGCCATCTTGAGCACGGAAACGAATTCAGCAGCAAACAGCTCGCGCCTGCGCCCCTCATAGGCCAGCGTAGCCAGTGCCTGCGGCAGATCGAAATTGC
>JANNZB010000338.1:0-10784 GCA_031410395.1 Novosphingobium sp. | reverse complement strand
GCAGGGCTGCCACCTCCCCCACAGGGGGAGGATCGTAACCCTTCGCTACCCGTGCTTCACCTCGCGCGTCGAGCTGACCATGCCCGGGGCGATGAAGCCGATCGGCGAGACCGCCATTGCGCGCTTCTTCAGTTCGCGCTTCATCTTGGCGTATTCGACCTCCATCTCCTCGGTGACCGTCGCGCGTGAATCGGCCAGCGCCTCGCGGAAATCGGCGTTGCTGACCTCGCTCACCTCCGACCCGCCGCGGCGCAGCGCGTTGAGCCCGGCGCGGCGGACCACGTCCTCGAGGTCCGCGCCGGTGAACCGCGCGGTTTCGGTGGCCACCTTGGCGAGATCGACATCGGCTGCCAGCGGCATCGCGCCGGTATGGATCTTGAGGATGTGCACGCGGCCTTCCTCGCTCGGCGTGCCGACATAGACCAGCTCGTCGAACCGCCCTGGCCGCAACAGCGCCGGATCGACCAGCGCCGGGCGGTTGGTCGCGCCGATCACGATCACCGATTGCAGTTCTTCCAGCCCGTCCATTTCGGCCAGAATAGTGTTGACCACGCGGCCGGACGCCTGCGGCTCGCCCGCATTGCTGCCGCGCGCCGGAACGAGTGAATCGATCTCGTCGATGAAGATCACGCAAGGCGCAACCTGCCGGGCGCGGGCGAACAGGCGGCTGATCTGCTGCTCGCTTTCGCCATACCACTTGCTCAACAAGTCGGATGATTTGATCGAGATAAAGTTGGCCTCGGCCTCCTTTGCCACCGCCTTTGCCAACAAGGTTTTGCCGGTTCCGGGTGGGCCATAAAGCAGAAAGCCCTTGGCCGGGCGGATGCCAAGCCGGTGAAAGGCTTCGGCATTTTTCAGCGGCAGTTCGATGCCTTCGCGCAGTTTTTCCTGTGCTTCGGGAACCCCGCCAATGTCATCCCAGCCGACGTTGGGCACCTGTACCATAACCTCACGCATCGCGCTCGGCTGCACCCGTTTGAGCGCCTGGACGAAATCGTCGCGGGTGACCGAAAGGCTTTCAAGCACGTGCGCAGGGATAGTTTGCGCTTCAAGATCAAGCTGCGGCATGATCCGCCGCACCGCCTCAATCGCCGCCTCCCGGGCCAATGCGGCGAGGTCTGCGCCGACAAAGCCGTGGGTAGTGCGCGCCAGTTCATCAAGATCAACATCTGCCCCAAGCGGCATACCGCGGGTGTGGATGCCGATGATCTCGCGGCGTCCCTTTTCATCGGGAACGCCGATAACAATCTCGCGGTCAAAGCGGCCGGGGCGGCGCAACGCTTCGTCGATGGCATCGGGGCGATTTGTCGCGGCGATGACCACGACGTTCGAACGCGCGTGCAGCCCGTCCATCAGCGTGAGCAATTGCGCGACGAGCCGCTTTTCCGCTTCGCCGTGGACCTGATCGCGCTTGGGGGCGATCGAATCGATCTCGTCGATGAAGATGATCGCAGGCGATGCCTTACCCGCCTCTTCAAACACCTCGCGCAGCCGCTTTTCGCTCTCGCCATAGGCAGAGCCCATGATTTCAGGCCCGTTGATGGTGAAGAAACTGGCCTCGCTTTCATTGGCAACCGCGCGGGCCAGCCGCGTCTTGCCGGTGCCGGGAGGGCCGTGCAGCAGCACGCCCTTGGGCGGATCAACGCCTAGCCGGGTGAACAGTTCAGGATAGCGCAGCGGCAGTTCCACCATTTCGCGCAATTGCCGGATTGTATCGCCCATGCCGCCAACGTCATCGTAGTTGACATCGGCGCGGCTAGCCTTGGCATCCTCATATTCTTCGCGCAGTTCCACCTCGGTGTGCTCATCGATGTGCACCACCCCCTTGGGACTGGTTGCCAGCACCATAAGACGGATCTGGGTGAGGGCATAGGCGGGCGCATTGAACATCCGCGCGACTTGCGGCGGCATGTCCTGAACCTGCTGTTGACCTGTCGTGGCGACCAGGTCCCCGGCGACCAACGGGCGGCCAAAGAAGTTTCGGCGCAACGCCTCAGCCGGTCCGTTGAGCCGCATTTCCTTTTGCGCAGGCGCGAAAACCACGCGGGTTGCGGGGCGCGATTCGGCCTTGCGAACCTGCACATGGTCGCCCGATCCCACTTCAGCATTGGCGCGTTGCAGGCCGTCGAGGCGGATCACCTCGAGCCCTTCGTCCTCAGGATAGGCCAGCACCGCGCGGGCCGGGGTGGCGCGCTTGCCCTCAATTTCGATCACGTCACCTTCGGTAATGCCGAGCGCAGCAAGCGTTGATCGCGGCAGCCGGGCGATGCCTTGCCCGCTTTCCTCCTGACGCGCGGCTGCAACCTGCAGCTTTACTGTGCCCGCCATCTTATCGTCAGCATCCGCCATTCTTGCGTCCCCGCCATCGCCCGCCGGGTGCAGCGGGCTAAGGCAAGCTAGGAACGGCGGCGCTGGATTGCAAACTGTTGGTGCATCTGGTGCGGCAAACCAGCGCAGCTTGCCCACACTCACCAACAAAAAACGGCCCAGTCGTTGCCGACCGGGCCCTTGAAAGTTTTGGGAGAGGATGCCTGAAAGGCACCGTCTTAGTGGGTGGGATCAGATTATTGTGCAAGTGCGAAAAGAGAGGTTTCAATTGCAATTACTGCAAGCACATACGAATTCATCCGAGGCAAGTTTGATCTTCATCAGAAAATTTATTGGGCAAGCCGCGCTTTGGATCGCAACAGTGTGGCCAAAAAAACGCGGACTGCCGGACAATCCATTCGCGCTACTGCTGCGGGGATGACACGTCGCATGCTCTCGCTTAGAACCCTGTTTGCAACGCGCTCGGCAAGTATGCTCGCGCAGGAGGAACGATGAAAAAGCTTTTTCCCGATGCCCCGTCAGCGCTTGATGGCCTGCTCAAGGATAGGATCCTGATCGCCAGTGGCGGATTTGGCCTGTGCGGCGTGCCGGAACGGCTGATCGATGCGATAGTCCAAAGCGGGGTCAAGGACCTGACTTTCGCCAGCAACAATGCCGGAATTGATAACGAAGGCATCGGCAAGCTGCTGCGCACGCGGCAGGTGAAGAAGATGATCGCCAGCTACGTTGGTGAGAACAAGGAATTTGAGCGGCAATATCTCGCGGGCGAACTTGAGGTAGAGTTTTGCCCGCAAGGCACACTGGCAGAACGTATGCGTGCAGGCGGCGCGGGCATTCCGGGCTTCTATACCAAGACCGGCGTCGGCACACTGGTGGCTGAGGGCAAGGAAGTGAAGGACTTTGGCGGGCAGGACTACATCCTCGAACGCGGGATTTTCGCCGACCTTGCCATCGTCAAAGCCTGGAAGGCAGACACTACAGGCAATGTCGTGTTCCGCAAGACTGCGCGCAATTTCAACGTTCCCGCCGCAACCTGCGGGCGTGTCTGTGTGGTTGAGGTTGAGGAAGTGGTTGAGGCCGGGATGCTCGATCCTGATGCGATTCACCTGCCGGGCGTTTATGTCCAGCGGGTGATTGTCGGCGCGCCCTATGACAAGAAGATCGAGTTTCGCACCGTACAGTCGACGGATATGGGATAATGAACTGGAAAAAATCGCTTTTACTTGCCGGAGCACTTGGAGCGCTCCCCGTTCTATCGGGCTGTGTGGCGGCGATAGTCCCCGTTGCGGCGGCGAGCATGGCAGCCAAGAAGCGGCTCAATAAGCGCAAGATTGAGCAACAAAAGCAGCACTATGTCGTCGTGGCACAGCCAGACGCTCCGACCTCTGGCGCTCAGCTGGCACCGATCCCGGCGCAGACTGCACCTGCTGTTGTTGCCGCACCAGCGCTGGCCCCCGCGCCCGCACCGCAGCGGATAGCAGTGTTCGCGGGCGAGGGCAGCACCCGCACATCGCTCGCGCCGACCAGCGTGGTGCAGGGCATCGTCTCTGAGTCGCCCGCCGCGAAACTCTATACAGTGACCGACGAGCCGGCCAAGGTTGCACCAACGCAAAGCCCAACGATTGTAACCCTGCCGGCCGGGTCTTTGCAGGCGCAGTATCGCTCAGCGCCAGTTGCGAACCCGGGCGGTCAATTCTCTGGCGCACCGGCAGCGGCGGTGTCTGAGGAAGCGCCACAACAGCTCTTGTCAGCGCGTGTTCTCTCTCCCGTGCCTCCGCTCGAACAGGCGCCAGCGCCGCTTCTGGCCAAGCCCGGGCTGGTGCAGCCGCCGACCAAACCGGTGATCGCTGTTGGCCCAACCTTGATTGCTCCAACAATGAGCAACAAGAGCAGCGGTTATCCCAGCCTCGCCGCCTTCGCCATCAGCCATGCCAATGCGCCGCAAACCGATTCTGCGCTCGACGTTATTGATCCCACCGCACCGCTATCCGCGCCGCACCGCGCGCAATGTGGCGGCCTGGCGCCTGCGGTCATGATTGACCTTGATCCCGGCCTATCGGTTTTCGATCCGGCTTCGCCCGCGGCCAGCCCGGGGCTGTCAGAAGCATTGGCCGCATTGCGCGCCGCGGGGATCACCGTGCTGTGGACTTCCGCGCTGCCGATCGAGAAGGCCGAGATCGTCCATTCAGCGCTCGCCCGAACCCAACTTGATCCGATGCGCACCGATCGGTTGCTGTTGCTGAATGGCGCGGGTGACCGCAAGCAGGCCCGGCGCAATTCGGCTGCGCGCAACTGGTGCGTGATAGCTATGGCAGGCGACCGGCGCGGTGATTTTGATGAAGCTTTTGATTACCTGCGCGATCCCGACGCAGTGATCCCGGCCGACAGCCTGTTCGGCGACGGCTGGTTTCTCGCGCGCGCGCCAATGCCTTAAGCTGAAGGACTGAAAGCCCAATGACCACCCATGATGGCCTAACCAAAGGCTGGACCCGCGACCAGATGGCCGCCCGCGCCGCGCGCGAATTGGAGGATGGCTTCTACGTCAACCTTGGCATCGGCATCCCGACGCTGGTGGCGAACCATGTGCCCGCGCATATGACGGTAACGCTGCAATCCGAAAACGGCATGCTCGGCATCGGCCCATTCCCGACCGAAGATGCGGTCGATGCCGACCTGATCAACGCCGGTAAACAGACGATCAGCGAACTGCCGCACTCCGCCTATTTCAATTCAGCGCAGTCATTCGCAATGATCCGCGGCGGACACATCGATCTCACCGTGCTCGGCGCGATGGAAGTGGCGGAAAACGGAGACATCGCCAACTGGATGATCCCGGGCAAGATGATCAAGGGCATGGGCGGCGCGATGGATCTTGTCGCCGGAGTCAAAAAGATCATCGTCGTGATGGAACATTGCGCCAAGGATGGCAGCCCCAAGTTCATTCCGGCCTGCACGCTTCCGCTGACCGGCAAAGGCGTGGTGGATATGATCGTGACGGACCTGTGCGTTTTCAAACGCGCCGATCATGCGTCGCCCTTTGCGCTGGTTGAACTGGCCCCGGGGGTGACCGCAGCTGAGGTTGCGGAGAAAACGACAGCGCATTACACAAGCTGAGCTGCCCTAATTTCAGCCGAGCCCGCGCTGAATGGGCAAACAGCGTAATCACCGACCTTGCTGTTTGCGCGTTGAGGGACCACATTCCCCTCACACGACTCATTGCCATCGGCGCGCAAGCGTTTTGGCGTAGGAGAACAATTGCATGGCCGATCTCGCCCACATCCCGCTGACGCGCCTCGATGGTTCGTCAGACAGCCTGGAAAACCACAGCGGTAAGGTGCTGCTGGTGGTCAACGTCGCCTCCAAATGCGGATTGACGCCGCAGTATGAAGGGCTTGAGGCGCTCTATCAGCGGTATAGAGATCAAGGGCTTGAAGTGCTGGGTTTCCCGGCCAACGATTTTGGCGGGCAGGAGCCGGGCAGTGATTCAGAGATCGCTGATTTCTGCTCGGTCAACTACAATGTTTCGTTTCCGATGTTCACCAAGGGCGATGTCACCGGTGCGCAAAAGCAGCCGCTTTACGCTGCGCTGACCGAAGCGATGCCGAATAAGCAGGGCAATGCCGGCGAATGGCGCGACAAGCTGCGCGGCTATGGCATGACCCCGACCGAGGACCCGGAAGTGCTGTGGAATTTTGAAAAGTTCCTGATTGACCGGGGCGGCCATGTTGCCGCTCGGTTCTCGCCCGCCACTACACCTGACGATCTTGCGCTGGTTGGCGCGATCGAGGTGGAGCTGGCGAAAGGTTGATGATGGGCGCTGCAAAAGGCGCTGGGGGCGCTTTTTCAGGGGGCTTTCGTGATCGGTATCTGGACGTTCTGGCGTCGGTCTATTTGTACAACGAACACCGTGGTTACACCGCGCTTGACCGCGTGCTTGATGCGGTGCGGGTGGTATGCCCAAACGACGCCACCTTCATCGCGGCAATCTCCAAGCATCGCGCGGATGAACACAAGCACTATCAGATGTTTCGCCGCTGGTTCACGCTCCAACGCCGCATGCCCATCGCGCTGGACCGCTCGGTTGGTCATATCGACAGGTTCATCCTGAAAGCATTTGGCTGCGAGATCGATGATCTTGATACCGAGGCGATTGTCGCCACGCCCGATGCGTTCGAAAAGCTGTGCCGGATCATCGTGCTGACCGAACAGCGCGGGCTGGCCCAAGTCGAGGTGCTGCTTAGCAACCGCTACGTGCAGTCCGATCCCGCAATGGCGCGGATTTTCAAGATCATCCACAAGGATGAGCCCGACCACTTCCTGCCCTATCAGGACTGGCTGGCCCGCGAAAACCGCGCGCCGCCGCGCTGGTCTGAAAAGCTGACCGATTTCTGGATCCATCGCGCGCTGATCTGGGGCAAGATCCCGGCGCTGTTCCTCAATCCCGGCTTGCCGCGGATGGAACGGTGGCCGGACGAGGACGATGCGGTCGCGGTCAGATAGCGTATTGGGCGCCGAGCTCGATCACCCGGTTAGGCGGGATGTTGAAATAGTCGGTCGGGTCTGCGGCATTGCGATGAAGCGCAATGAACAGCACGTCCTGCCAGACCGGCATCGTTGATTCGCCAGTATAGGCATAGCTGTTCCTCCCGATGAAATAACTCGCCATTTTCGCGCCAGGGACTTGCGCTTCGGCAAGGATCAGGTCCTGAAACACTTCGGGCTGCTCCATGAAGCCATAGCGCAGTTCAACTCGGCTGAAATTTTCGTCGATCCGCTCGACCACCAGCCGCTCGGCGGGGTCGCACAACGGCTTTTGCAAGGTGCGCACGGTGGTGACGTAGTTATGTCGGTGAAGCACATGGTTATGCTTGAGATTGTGCAGTAGGGCATGCGGTGTGAGTGCGGTGTTCGAGGTGAGATAGACAGCAATTCCTGGCACCCGCGCAGGCGTGCGCCGGGCGAGTGCCTTGGCAATATCGGCCAATTGCAGGGAGTTATCGTCCTCAAGCTGCGCGGTAAGCCGACGGCCACGCCGCCATGTCCAGATCAGCACCAGAATGCCGCCGCCGATGGTCAGTGGCACCCAGCCACCTTCAACCACGCGCAGGATATTGGCTCCGAAGAAAACCAGATCGATCGTGATAAACGGCACGATTACCGAAAGGCTTTTCGCCACTGACCAGCCCCACCGGCGACGCGTGACGACATAGGCGAGGCAGCAGGTCACCACCATCGTTCCTGTAACCGCAATGCCATAGGCCGCAGCCATGGCGGAAGAATTACGAAAGCCCAGCGTGAGGATGACAATGCCAACCAGAAGCATCCAGTTGACCGATCCGATATAGATTTGCCCAGCGTGACCCGCACTGGTCTGCGAAATTCGCAAGCGCGGCAGCAGGCCCAGCTGGATTGCCTGCTGGGTGAGCGAAAAGGCACCGGTGATCACCGCTTGGCTGGCAATGATCGTCGCCAAAGTGGCAAGGATCACCATCGGCATGCGCACAGCGGGCGGGATCATCTCAAAAAACCAGTCATGATTGACGAAGGCATGTCCGGCGGCCTGCGCATCGGCGAGCGTGTGAATCGCGAAAGCGCCTTGGCCAAGATAGTTGATCGTTAACGCGGGAAACACCAATAGCACCCAGCCGAGCCGGATCGGCACTTTGCCGAAGTGGCCCATGTCGGCGGTCAATGCTTCGGCCCCGGTGACTGTAAGGAACACTGCGCCAAGCACGAACAGGCCCAGCACGCCGTGGCTGGCGACGAAGCTGACCGCGTGCCACGGCAGGAAAGCGGCGAGGATTTCCGGCCCGTCCATGATGTGGATTGCCCCCAGAGCAGCCAGGGCGAGAAACCAGACGATGCAGACCGGTCCGAACAGTCGGGCAACCATTGCGGTTCCACGAGACTGAATGGCGAACAGCGCGGCGAGGATCACCAAGCTGATGACCAGAATGCGGTTTTCGGTGAACATATCGCCGCCGGGCAGCGTTTTCAGTCCTTCGATTGCGGATAGCACAGAGAGCGAGGGTGTAATCACCGCATCACCATAGAACAGCGCAGCGCCTATCGCGCCGAGTGCCAGCACCAGACCGCCACGCTTTTTTGTGCCGCCCTGGACCTGTTCTCCCCGACGCGCCAGCGCGAGCAGCGCTAGGACTCCGCCTTCGCCATCGTTGTCTGCGCGCAACAAGAAGGTGACATATTTCAGCGTTACGATGACAGTCAGCGCCCAGATCATCAGGCTCATAACACCAATAATATCCTCAGCTCCTACACCGCGACCAGCCGACTGGCCGAGTGCCTCGCGGAAGGCATAGAGCGGGCTGGTGCCGATATCGCCAAACACCACGCCAATCGCGCCAACGGTCAGCGGCATCAGATTGTGGTTGCCAAGGCTAGAAGAACTACTTGAATCGGCGACAGATTGTGTCGCCATAGCGCTAGTCTGCATCTAGTGCATCCTGACCGGCGTAATGCCGGGGGTGGTGCGCTTTAGGTCGGTTAAATCAGCAAACAAGTGCAATTTTTGCAATTTACCCAGCGAATTTCGCACTTGGCGATGGCGACCACAAGTGCGGAATTGCCGTCTATGGCGAAGGGCCGAAGGATTGCTCCTCCGGCCCCAGCGTCAGACCCATTCCGATGCGGTGGAGCCCTTTACGCTCGATCCGGCAATGCCTCCTTGGAAATAGACATGGTTGCTGGCGCGCACCACTGCAGAGGCGGAAAAGCCCTGTTCGCCCCGGTAAGTGGCAAGATTGAACGACATGGCGAACTTGGCATCGGCGGGCATCACCGTGCCGCCCATTGCCATCGCCGCCGCAATACCGCCGATGGCCGAGCGGAAGTTGCTATCGACCTTGCCGTTGAGCGTGTTGAGCTGGCCCGAGAAGCTGAGCTGACCGGCCTCAAGTGTGGACAGACGGCCCTGCTGCTGGGCATCAAGCGCCTGAATTGCCGAGATCGTGGTTGCCTGGGAGGCCTGGGTGGTTTGCAAGGCAGCAATCGCTGGGCGTATCGTAGTGTCCCGCCCCACCGTTCCTGAGGCATCGGCGGTTGCAATATCCGTCGGCCCAACCTGCGCGGCAGTGCTCGCGGCGATATCGCCTACCGTTACCGAAGATCCCGTCCCGCCCAGCTTTACCTGGCCGGCGCGAGCTTTGACCGCACCAGATCCGACCGCAACCGCGTTCATGTGGCTGGCATTTGCGCCGTTACCAATCGCCACCGCGCCGTTGCCATTGGCCGTGTTGGCGTTGCCGATAGCAACCGCGCCATTGCCGGTCGCGTTGCTATCAGCGCCGATGGCCACTGCGCCGGTGCCGGTCGCGGTGTTGGGATCGCCGATTGCCACCGCGCCATTGCCATTGACCGTCTGGCCGATCCTAGCGCAACCGCGCCGGTTCCGGTAGCGGAAGGCCCCGTGCCCGATCCGCCCACCGCAAGGTATTGCGTTCTGGCGAGCGCGGTATTGGCGGTGCTTTGTGCGGCTACGGCATTAGTGACAGCGGTGTTAGCAGTGCCCTGAGCAGCAGCAGCCTTACCGTCTGCCGTCGCCGCATTGGTTATCGCAATGTTGGCAGCGCTTTGTGAGGCGACAGCGTTGCCATCCGCCGTGGCTGCGTGCGCCAGCGCGGTGTTGGCCGTGCCCTGGGCGGCGACTGCTTTGCCATCCGCAGTGGCTGCATTCGCGAGCGCTGTGTTTGCGGTCGTCTGCGCTGTCGCGGCGTTGGCCACCCCCGTATTTGCGGTGGTTTGTGCGGCGGCCGCGTTGGTAATTGCCGTGTTCGCAGTTGTCTGAGCGGTCGCAGCGTTGGTGGTGGCAGTGTTAGCCGCCGTTTGAACCGCGAACAGTTGGCTGCCATTCACCGCGTCAGTGCTGGTCACGTTTACTGCTCCGGCGGCCAGATTGATCAACGTTCTTTCATTACCGGCCGAACCGATGGAAACACTGTTAGCGATATTGGTCATCGAATTTGCGCCGATAGCGACCGACTGCGATCCCGAGGCATCAGCCATATAGCCGACGGCTACACTGTCCGGGCTAGCGGTATTTGTTCCTCGTCCAAGCGACGTTCCGTTAAATCCCACGAGTGCGGGGATGGCTGATCCCGCCGTGGCGTGGTAGAGATTTGCCGCGGACACCGCCGAGTTGAGTTGATTGACGTTGACGGCATCAGTGCCGCCGGTTCTGGCAGCGAGATTGACGATGCGACGCTCTGTGCCGACCGCGCCAATTGAAACGATATTGGCAACCCCGCCGACAGTGCTGCCTTGCCCCAGCGCGATGGAATTGGTGCCGGTAGCTTGCGCGCCTGCTCCTACAGCCGTGCCACCCTGCCGGCCGTCGTGTTTGCTCCAACTGCGGTGGCGTCAGTCGCGGTGGTGGAACCGGCGTTGGCCTTTGCGTTGAGGCCACAAGCCAGATTGCTCGGGTCTTGGCCAGCCTGCTC
>JANNZB010000337.1:0-5344 GCA_031410395.1 Novosphingobium sp. | reverse complement strand
TTCCTTTCGATCAATCGTAGATCGGGCGCAGATGCGTATCGAGATGATACCGGGTGAGCGCCATCGAGGCGAGCTGATCGGGCGATCCGTCGTATTCGATCGACATCCAGCCTTTGAACGCGTGCTTCTTGAGCAGGCGGTACAGCCCCTCAAGATCGAGCTCGCCCTCGCCGGTTCCCAGAACCAGCGGTGGCCGTCGTCCGCGATTTCGGGGTCCTGTGCATAGCGCACACTATCGGGCTGCCCCGCCGATGCGGTGTCCTTCAGGTGGAAAGTGCTGATGCGGTCATGATAGTCCTCGTAGAACGTGAGCAGGTCTTCACCCAGGATCGCGATCTGCGCGGTGTCGATGCAATAGTGGACGAGCTTCGGATCGGTGGATTCGATCAGTTCGCGGTGGTTGGGCAGATTGATCGCGCAGAAGAACTCGTTGTGCAGCCCGATTTTTACGCCGTGATCCGTGGCGTAAAGGCCGATCTCGTTCATCACTTTCGCGCAATTTTGCACTTCCTCGCGGCTGAGCGGGCCGGTGCCGAAGTAGTTCTGCGTCGGGCAGGTGTTCATGTAGGTGCCGCCGAACTTGACGATGGTGTCCACCGCCTCGCGGCCTGAACGCACGGCTTCGTCGAAATGGTCCGCCGCGTGCGATGCGTGCGCCCCGTGGAACATGCCGATTTCAGGATGCGGTCCCAGTCCGAATAATAGGCCGTATTGGTGCGGTCCTCGTAGTAAAACTCGCGGAAATTGGGGATCTGCCGGTAGGGGATCGATTTCCAGTGGCACATGTTGGCGTAGCGGATGTTGGGCATGGTCAGGGGTCCGTCCGGCTTAGTTCGAGATGCGCGAAAGCAGCGCTCGGGTGCGCAGCAAGGCGCGGAAGGGATCGCGTGTCTGGCGAGCGCTGACGGTTAGCGGGCCGGCATAGCCGAGGCTGTTCAGCAGGGCGGCGATGCCGGGAAGATCAACCGAGCCTGTGCCGGGATCGCGGAAGACCTGGGTGGCGCGGGTTTCGGGAAACTCGGGGTTGGCGGTTTTCCAGATGCCTTGCGTATCGACGAAATCCGTGTCCGTAAGGTGGACGCAGCCGATGCGGGCGATATTGGCGGTGAGGAACGCCGCTGGAGAGAACCCGGCGACGTGCAAGCTGGCGGTGTCGCAATCCAGCTTCACGGTTTCGGGCAGCGCGGCCAGCAGCGGGAGGATGCGGTCCCCGCGAAACAGGCTCCAGTATTCATGGCGCAGTACGAGCTTGACGCCAAGGTCCTATGCCTTTGCAGCGAGCCCGGTGAGCAAGTCCACCGTGCGCTGGGTGAACACGTCCAGCTTGCTCTCCAGATCGGGGTGATAGTGCGCCGCGCGGCCATAGAAGGGCGATGGGCTGATCGCGAAGTAATCTGCGCCCAGATCGGCCGCATGGGCCAGCGCCTCACCGGCGAAATGGCCGGAAGCGCCGAAGAAGAAATCCAGGTTCTCGTTGCGCATGAACAGGTTGGGATCGAAGGTCACGCCGCTGACGCGCTCGATCCCGCACGCGGCAAGCTTTTCGCGGTATTGCGCCGCAGCGCCATACTTGGTGTTCACGCAGTAGCGGTTCATCGGCACGCCGCTGCGCCCGCCAAACTGCCACACCGGCTCATAGGGGATCTCGATTGCCCGGAAGCCGGATGTGGCCAGCAACGGGTAAAGCTCCTCCCAGAAATACCGGCTCTCGAACCGGTTGCGGTTCGGTTCCTGATAGTGGCGATTGATCAGATCGAGACTTATGACGATCGCGTTGGTATTCATAGGGAAAGTCCGTTTCGTGGAGGTTGCTGCGCGTTGCCGGGCGCGCCGCTTCGTGGATGGCGGAAGCTCAGCAGCCCAGCGTCTGGCGGCTGAGCGCGAAGGACTGATCCATCGGCAGGCTGGGGAAGTATTCCAGCCCAAGGGTTCCGGCATAGCCCATGCCCCGCAGCGTCTGCATGACCTCGGCCCAATCGACGCTGCCGGTGCCAGGTTCGTGGCGGTCGTCCATATCGGCGACCTGCACATGCGCGACCAGATGGATGCGCCCGGCCAGAACGTCGGCCACGTCCTCGCCCATGCAGGCGCTATGCCACACATCATAGAGCAGCCGAAGGTTGGGGCTATTCACGGCCTCCACCAGATCGAGGCCGAGCTTGGTGCTGACGAGATACATCGCGGCGAACAGCCGGGTGTTGAGCGGCTCAAGCAGCAGCATGACCCCGGCTTCCTCCGCCGCATCAGCCGCTTCGCGCAGCGCGGTGACCGCATTGGCGAAGTGTTCGTCCTCGCTCATCCCATCAACCCGGAAGCCCGAAGCGACGATCAGCGCAGGTTTGCCGAGGCAGGCCGTGGCCACAATGGTCTCGCGAACCGCGGTGACCATGTCCGCGCGCTCGGCGGGATCAACGATCGACCGGCGCGGATCGACGCACAGTCCGGTCAGCCGCATCCCCGTTTCAGTGAGCGCCTGCGCCAGTTCTGCAATCGGCTTGTCACGCCAGAGGTGGAACTCGGCATAGTCGAATCCCGCCGCCTTGGCCGCGCGCAACCGCGCATCGAGCGCGCCGGCATCAGCAAATTGCCATTCGATACAGGATGATAGTGGGTAAGCCGCAGACATAGGATCCCTTCCCATTCTACGGCCCCGCCGCGCATGTGCGCTCGTTTGCCTGGCGGGTTGAGCCCAGCTACTTTGTTGTTCGCCCCATCGCCCAACCGCAGCGGATTAGCAAGCTGTTTGGCTCGGTCCCGCCCAACGTTTGATCTCTTGCCCAATGGGGCAGGAGCCTTGTTGCGTTCCGCCGGGAAAATAAGGTTGCTGCCGTGCTGACAGTGCGAGGCGTGGTATCGCTTCTTGCAAACCGATCGCTTCCCCGTTGTCGAATTAAAACAAGCATTCTAATACTCGCGCTGAGCGATGCTTGGAGAAATGACCGTGAGCAAGTTGATACGGAGGGTGCTCGTGCTCGTTGCAGCCTCATTTGCCGTCAGCACGGCTTGGGCAGACGCCCTTCCTGTGATCAGGGGTCGTCAGCTGCTGGTCGACGGCAAGCCCTATCTGGCGATTGGCGGCGAACTGCACAACTCGAGTACCTCGAGCCCGGCCTATATGGAGCCGGTCTGGGAAAAGCTCCAGAAGATGCATGTCCGGACCGTAGTCAGCACCGTGACCTGGGAGGATCTCGAACCCGAGGAGGGTAAGTTCGACTACACGACGCTCGATGCCCAGATCGAACAGGCCCGTCAGCGCGACATGCGTCTCGTGCTGATCTGGTTCGGTGCTTTCAAGAATGCCGGGTCGACCTATGCGCCCACCTGGGTGCGTCAAGACACCGTCCGGTTTCCGCGAGCGCTGGTGCGGGCACAGCTGAAAGAAGCCTTCACCTACAAGGGCGCAATGCCACGACCGGTGCTGTCGGTTTTCACGCCTGCGCTGATGAATGCCGATCGTTTCGCCTTCGTCGCGCTCATGCAGCACCTTGCCAAGATCGACACGAACCACCGCGTCATCATGGTTCAGGTCAACAACGAAGTCGGACTGCTGCGTGACAGTCGCGACCGCTCGCCGCAGGCGGAGGCCGCTTGGCAGCAGCCAGTACCGCCCGCGCTGCTCCGCTATTTGGTGCAATACCAAACGCGTCTGAAACCCGAGCTGCTTGCAGTCTGGAGCCGCCAGGGTCGACGCAGGGCGGGCAGTTGGTCGGAGGTTTTCGGCAACGATTGGCAGGCCGACGAGATATTCATGGCATGGCACTTCGCGCGCTATACCGAGACACTAGCCGCAGCGGGTAGGAAGGCACTCGACCTGCCGATGTATGCCAATGCCTGGTTGGGTCCGCAGGAAGGTCAGCCGAACGCCGGGCAATATCCCAGCGGCGGTCCGGCCAAGCGTGTTCTCGATATCTGGCATGCTGCGGCTCCGTCGCTCGCACTTCTTGCGCCAGACATCTACGTTCCGGATGCAAAGGTTCCGCTCGAAGATTACGATCATGCAGGCAACCCGATATTCGTCCCTGAAGCGCAGTTTCGTACAGGTGACATGTTCTGGGCGCTCGGCGCGCACAGGGCGCTGGGTTTCTCGGTCTTCGGCATCGAGGATGGCCGCGTCGACGGGCAACTGGCGCAGGCGTTCTCACTGCTAAACCCTGCAGCAGACGTGATAACGAAAGCCCAGGCCGAGGGACGCATCGCAGGCATCCTGCTCGAAGCGGGTAAGTCTGCCGAGATTCGTTTGGGCGGGTATGTAATAAGCGTTCGGGAAACCCAGACGCTGCTGAAGCAGATGATGCTGGACGTCGGTCTGCAGGCACCACCAGAACCTAGACCATTGCCGAGCGAGACCGAAGGACCATCCTCCCGACCCGCGCCAGGCGATGGCCGGGCGTTCGGGCTGATCATCGACGAAGGCAATGACAGCTTCCTGCTCATCGGAAAGGGGTTCACGGCCGATTTTGCGTTCGGCGGTCGCCTAACCGAAGTCGACCGGGTCGAGGAGGGTCACTTTGTTGGGTCCGTCTGGCGTCGGGCGCGCGTGCTCAACGGCGATGAGCGCCTGAGCATCATTCCGGCAGATCGGATCGGCATGGTTCGGATCCGACTTCTCCGCTCAAAGACCGACTGAAGTAGCTTCGAAATCACCGCGGGCACGTTCCGCGAGACGGGTTCGCCAAACAGACGACGCAACAGCCAATAGTCGTCAATGTGAATCCCCGTCGCGTTTCACGCCAAACAAATTGGCAGGCAGTCGGGAAACCGCAAAAATCGCGATTGCCAGCAGTAACGACACACAAATCGTGCCGGGCAGCAGGCCCTCGAGACGGGCCTTTGCTCCCCCGCCGCCGACTGCAAAATATGCCGTGCCTACAAGTGCAACCCCCAGCGCTCCCCCCAGCTGCTGCGCGGTGCGTAAGGTTGCGCTCGCGGTTCCGGCGTAGGCGCGGTCGACATCGGAAACGACGATCGGCCCGAGCGGACCCGAAAGCGTGCCGAAGCCGACGCCCGCCAGTGCGAGCAGCGTGACCAGAAGCGTACCTTGGCCCACGCCGCTGCGGATAAGCGCAAGTACCGCTATGATGCTCGCAACCATCAGCAAACCGCCAAGCATCGGCAGCAAACGCCCGAGCCGCGGGAGCAGACGAGGGACGATCAGGGCCATGGCGATCATGACGCCCGCGCCGAAAGGAATGTGGATCAGCGCCGTACCGAGCGGAGTCATGCCGAGCCCCTGCTGCAACGAAATGGCAAAGATCATCAGGAAGCCGATCGAGGCGCTGGTAAAGGCCATGGCTGCGAGCACACCCCAGCGGAAACTGCGCAGGTTGAAGAGCGCGGGCTCGAT
>JANNZB010000336.1:0-1709 GCA_031410395.1 Novosphingobium sp. | reverse complement strand
CGTTGTCATTGACCGAGCATCTGGAACTCGCGCGCAAGCTCGTCCCGCTGCGTGACGAGGGCGTGCTGATCATCGGCAGCGGCAATGTTGTGCACAATCTTCGGCTGTGGCGGCAGTTTGCCGGGACGCGGCCCGATTGGGCGGTCGAATTCCAACGACGGATCAATGCGGCGGTACTTGCGGACGATGGGTCGAGCCTGACCACCTTTGCACCCGACGATCAGGCCGCAAATGCCGCGATCAACAGCGCCGAACATTACCTGCCGCTGCTCTACGCGATCGGCGCGCGACTGCCGGGTGATGAGGTCGCCGTGTTCAACGACACGATCGACGGGGCACTCTCGATGACCAGCTATCTGATCGGCGATCCGGCCCTGCTCGCTGCTTAAACAGGCTTCTGTGCCGCGAGATAGAACCAGTCGCCCTGCCCGATTAGCGGTCCAAGTTTCACCAGCGGCGCGAGTGCCACTGCATAAGCCAGCCGCTTGGGCATCCGCGCCAGCGTAGCAGGCGTGCCGAAGGTATAGGCCAAGTCGATATTGCTGTGCCGCACCGGGCCCGGCGCGAATCCCGCTTTCTCCAGCATCGCCGAGAGTGTGTGGACCGAGAACTGGTAGAGGTGATACGGCGGTTCGGGGTGCGGCCAGTAATCGAGCTTTTGCGCAAGCTTGTAGGACAAGCGTGGGAACAGTCCGTCGATGTTGGGGGTCGACAGTAGGAACCAGCCGCCGGGCTTGAGCAGGCGGTAGGCCGCCGCCATGTCGCTCGCTGGATCGGGAACGTGCTCGATCACGTCGAACATCGTGACCAGGTCGAAACCGGCGGCGGGTTGCTGGCTCGCGTGGATGCTGCCTTGTTCAACCGAAAGACCGAAATGCGCGCGCGCGAATCCGGCAGAGCTTTCCGAAAATTCAACTCCGGCTACGTCGAACCCTTTACCACGCGCCTGATCAAGAAACTGCCCGGTCGAACAGCCCACATCGAGCAGCTTCCTGCCCGAGGCTATCGACTGCACAAACGACAGATGATTGCGCGCGATCCCCGCCATGCGTTCCCACAATTTGCTGCCCGGGGTCTGCAAATCGGCGTGATACGAGGCATTTGCCGAGTAGATTTCGGTCAATTCCTCCGCGCTCGGCGGGTTGGCGATATAGGCCAGTCTACACTCGGTGCATTCGACCAGATCGTAGCCCTTCATCGTGAGCAGCGATGTTGCGCTTGTCGTGCCGCAGTGATTGCAAGGTCCTGTCATCGTGGACGAGGCGTTAGCTACGATTGGAAAAGATACGATTAAGCGGTTAGGGCGCGAGCATGGACTCCCAGCTCATCATCATCTGCCTGCTCACCTTTGCGATCAATCTGATCGGCACGCTGGCCTATTCCGCGCGGATTGCCGGAGTGCGGACCCGCCGTATCGCGATGAGTTTCGCGCTGTTCAACATTCTGGTGCTGGTCAGCCGCACCTCGAACAGCTTCCTCGGCCCGTTTCTCGCCAAGCGGATCGAGACCAGCATCGCGCACGGCAGCGGCGGCTCGCTGTACGGCGATTTCCAGCTGGTGCTGGGGTCTGCGACGATTGCGGTGGCGGTGGGAATTATGCTGGTGCCGACCGGGCAGCGGCTGTTTTCCAAAGCGATCGGCTATTTTCAGGAACACCGCTCAACCGCCAAAATGATACTGAGAACCGCGACCCCGACCGGGCTCAAGGC
>JANNZB010000335.1:0-8841 GCA_031410395.1 Novosphingobium sp. | reverse complement strand
AGATGTGCACCAAGGTGAACGAGGATGATTTCCGCACGATCCACCACGAACTCGGCCACAATTACTACCAGCGCGCCTATAACAAGCAGCCCTACCGCCTTTATATGGAAGGCGCGAATGACGGCTTCCATGAGGCGATTGGTGATACGATGGCGTTGTCGATCACCCCGCAATACCTTGTGCAGATAGGCCTGCTCGATCAGGCCAAGGTGCCCGATGCCAGCAAGGATACCGGGCTGCTGCTGCGCCAGGCGATGGACAAGGTCGCCTTCCTGCCGTTTGGCCTGTTGATCGATCGCTATCGCTGGCAGATATTCTCAGGGCAGGTGAAGCCCGCGGATTATAACAAGGCGTGGACCGATATGCGGCTGCAATATCAGGGAATTATCCCGCCGGGGCCGCGCGGAGCCGATGCGTTTGACGCCGGAGCCAAGTATCACGTGCCTGCTGTTGTGCCCTATACCCGCTATTTCCTTGCGCGACTGCTGCAGTTCCAGTTCTATGAAGCTGCGTGCAAAACCGCTGGCTGGACCGGGCCGCTGCATCGCTGCTCGTTCTATGGCAACAAAGATGTAGGCGCAAAATTGAACGCGATGCTATCGATGGGCGCTAGTAAGCCGTGGCCCGACGCACTGCAAGCCTTCACTGGCAGCCGCGAGATGAGCGGCAAGCCCATGCTCCGCTACTTCGCCCCGCTGATGACCTGGCTTCAGGATCAGAACAAGGGCGAGAAGTGTGGCTGGTGAGTGCGGTTGAAAACGGCGCTGAGGTGAAGAACGGCGATCACTGCGAAGTGATCGCCGGGGTTCACAAAGGCAAGCGGGGCACTGTCGAAGACTGGAAGCTGAGCAAGACCGGCCATGCGACGATTACCGTGCGGCTGGCAGATGGGGACCGGGTAAAGACTTTGGCGCGGAATGTTGGGGTTTATTGATCTCGCGGCGAAACGTGCGCGGATCGATTCGATTATTGCTTATTCATCTGAGATTATCCCGGGTGGGCTGGGATCAGCCGATATAGAGGCCCTGCTGTATGATGAGATGGGTTTGCCCAAGTAATGGGCGATTTCTCCATTAGCGTGTGAAGTAGTCGGGTTGCGAAGCGTTGGCAAAAGCTGCTGTTTGTCGGCAATGACTTTCGCCACACCGATATTGAGGAGGCCTGAAATGCAACCATGACCAAATTGCTTGCCCGCTCGCCGCTGTCATGCGCAAAATGGACGCAAGCCATCGCGGTCATGGGGAGCAGTTGAGGCATGACCGCAGGCAACCTGTCCTTTGACAACATTCTGACCCTCGCCGAGCGTGAGAGCGGCGCGCGCGGGCTTGCCAGCGATGGGCTTCGTAATCGCGTTGCCGCCATGATCGGCTGGATTAATGATCGCGGCCCATTTGACTCCACCCAGCTTCGCGAGATGCAGGCGCAGATTGTCCGTTTGCTGGCCAACCGCTTGCGCGTCGCGCTTGATCGCAAGCGCTATTCCGCGATTGCTGATGAGTTGATCGAGCGGCCAGTATTCATCGTTGGCTTTCCTCGCTCTGGCACCACGCTGCTCCATTCGCTGCTGGCCGAAGACCCGGAGGTGCTCAGCCTGAAATCATGGCATGTCTATTCGCCTTCGCCGCCGCCGGGTGCCGGGCCAGTGGTTCTGGAACGCATCGCCTTCGCTCAGCGCGCGGTTGAGGCGTGGATGGACTTCTGCCCGGCGCAGAAGTCGATGCACCCTTATATCGATAAGGGTGCGATGCAGCTGATCGAGGATGAGGAACTGGCCGCACTCGATTTCCGCACGGTCTATCCTTATCATTTCTACAAGGTGCCGGTGCTCGATGGCATGCCAGCCCCGACTGCCGATCCAGTCGAGGGATTTCGCTTTCATCGTGAGGTGCTTCAGCATCTGCAATGGAAAACTGGCAAGCGGCGCTGGATCTGCAAAGGGCCGAGCCACCAGATGCACCTCGACGCGCTGCTGAAGGTCTATCCCGATGCGCTGTGCGTTTGGGCGCACCGGCCCTTGAGCGAGACCTATGCTTCGAACGTCGCGCTGCGCGCGGCGGTGTTTGATACGATCTGCGGGCGGCCAATCGATTGGTCGCAACAGGCGAGGGCGCATGCCGAAGCGATGAAGGCGGCGGTTGACCGCCTTATGGAAAGCGATTTGATCGATGATCCGCGCGTTCTGCACCTGTCGTTCCGCGATATTGCCCGCGATCCCGTGGGGGTGGTGCGACAGGTTTATGAGCGGCAGGGATTGGCGCTCGATGGGGGGGCAGAGCGCCAAATGCGCGGCTGGCTCGCTGACCCCGAAAACGCATCGGACCGCTATGGCCGCTATCCCTATTCTTATGAGGCTTTCGGGCTCGACAAGGACTGGATCGAAGACTTGTTCGCCGATTACAGCAAGCGGTTTGGGCTCGCGTGACGGGTGCGGCGAAGAACCAGTTGGCGACCGAGGGGCAGCGCCTGATCGAGGATCGCGCACTCGCCCTGATCGAGCGTCCTGAGATGCAGCGAGCCCGTACGATAGTTACTTTGTTGTGGCAGAACGTTGCTGGCTGGGCCGAGGCAGATCAGGCTGACCGCTTTTCCAACATGATCGACGAATACCTGTTCCACCATGCCTTTCGCGCGGCAAATGGCGATGCCAATTTCCCCGAGGTCGGCCGATTTATGGTGCCGCAGCACCACTGGTTCGGGCGGCAGGTTCCGGGATCGCGCTGGGCGGGGGATAGCCCCGACTTCGTCTACCGCACGATTCCCGTCGCGTATGGCGGGCATTACGAAGTGCGCGCCGCGCCCACGGCCACTCCGCCGCATTCGGTCAACTGGTCCTTGATGGCTGACAACACTGCCGCGCCGGTGACGCTCGCGCTGCTCGATAGTTTGGATATGGACATCGCTGCTGATGGAAGCTTTACGCTGACCATCGATCCCAGGCCCGCCGATGGGCGCGCCAACCACATTCAGACCCGCCCCGGTGCGGACTTTGTGATGATCCGCGATGCCCTGGGGGATTGGTTGGGCGAGGCACCCAATCGGCTCTCGGTGGTGCGGCTCGATCCCGATGGCCCGCCTCGCAGCGAGGACGACATGGCGCGCCACGCGGCGAAGATTGCCATGGATGGGGTTTATTACACCTATTACTGTACCCGTTCGGCGAATGGTCAGCCGCCCAATGTCGTTCGCCAACCGCAATCGTCAGCGGCATTTGGCGGCATGGCGACGCAGTGGGGCACCAAGGCAAATTTCGTCCTTGAGCCTGATGACGCGCTGATCGTGCGCTGCAACGCCGCGGGCGCGACATTCCGCAATGTCACCCTGACCGACGCGTTTCACATGACTATCGACTACGCCACGCGCACATCGAGCTTCAACATGGCCCAGATGGCGGCGGACGCCGATGGAAACTTTACCTTCGTCGTAGCGCACCACGATCCCGGCGTGCATAACTGGCTTGATACTGGCGGCCTCAGGCGCACGATCTTCGGCGAGCGTTGGCAGGCCTTTGCCCGCGATGGTGCGTACGAAGATCCGTGGCTGGAAACAAAGCTGAGCAAGTTTGCGTCGCTTGATAGCACATTGGGCGAAGGCGTACGCAGAGTCACACCAGACGAGCGCACTGCCCAGATCGCTGCCCGTTCAGCAGGCTTTGCCCGGCGTTTTACCGAGGATTGAAGGCCTCACCTGAACGGGGGTTCGTTAAACGCCCGCAATTTCCGCGAATGCAGCCGCGCTCCTTCGGCGCGCAGCAGATCGCAGGCGCGCACGCCTATTTGCAAATGCGCCGCGATGGCTTCTTCGTAAAAGCGGTTGGCCTGGCCCGGCAGCTTGATTTCGCCGTGCAGCGGCTTGTCTGAGACACACAGTAGCGTGCCGTAGGGCACCCGGAAGCGGTAACCTTGGGCGGCGATGGTGGCGCTTTCCATATCGATGGCGATGGCGCGGCTCTGGCTGAAGCGGAAGGCGCTGTCAGTATAGCGCAACTCCCAGTTGCGATCATCGGTGGTGACGACGGTGCCAGTGCGCATCCGCTTTTTGAGATTCGCGCCGCTATCGCCGCTGACCTCTTCGGCGGCCTGCGCCAGCGCGACCTGCACTTCGGCGATGGCCGGGATAGGGATTTCGGGTGGCAGCACGGCATCGAGGACGTGGTCATCGCGCAGATAGGCGTGGGCGAGCACATAGTCGCCGATGCGCTGGGTATCACGCAGGCCGCCGCAATGCCCGATCATCAACCAGGCCTCAGGCCTTAGCACCGCGAGGTGATCGCAAATCGTTTTGGCATTGCTCGGCCCGACACCGATATTGACCAGGGTGATGCCATTCCCGTCGGCTGCCACGAGGTGATAGGCAGGCATCTGGTGCCGCCGCCAAGCGGTGTCAGACAGCCGGTCACGCGCGTGTTCGGTCGGTTGATCGAGCAGCAGACCGCCTGCGCCCGATAGCGCTACATAGCCGTCCTCTCCCAATTTCGCCGCCGCCCAGTCAACGAATTCATCGACATAACGGTGGTAGTTGGTGAACAGGATATAGCGCTGAAAATGCTCAACCGAAGTGCCTGTGTAATGCGCCAGCCGCGCAAGGCTGAAATCGGTGCGCAGGCCATCGAACAGCGCCAGCGGCGTCGGATCGTCCGGCCCGCCAAGGTAAACGCCATCGGCCAGTTCATCACCAATCATCGCCAGTTCGGTCGAGGGGAAGTGCTTTGCCATTTCCTGCGCGCTGATCCCCGCGAGGCCGGAGCCTGCATCGATCACATAGGGGAAGGGGATTTCCTGCGCGGATGGTGCGACCTCAATCTCGATTTCATAATCATCGGCGATCAGCGACAGTTGCTCGGAAAGGTAGGCGGTGAAGAAGGCGGGACGGGTGACGGTGGTGGCGAACACCCCATCATGCGCCAGCCGGCCGAACGCGCGGGCAAGGTCTGGGCGGGTCTCCACACCCGAATAATGAATGCGCAGTTCGGGATAACACCAGTCGCGGTTTACACGGCGTGTAACGGGGGGAAGGGTGCCGTGAACCGCAAAGGCTTCAATGTCTGAGCGAAGGGTGGCAACGGCGGCGTCATAAACGCGGACCAGTTCCGCGATGATTTTCTCATGTGTTTGCATCGCAGGCCTATAGCGCAAGGTGCGTGACAATTCAATTGCGGTGAGGGTGGGGCGGTAGAGTGCGGTAGTGATTGGGTCGCCGCCAACTCGCGTTTGCATAGGGCGCGATGGAACATGGCCCTATACAACCTATTGCAGACTTTGGCTTTCGGCTTAAATTGTGAGGATGGGCACCTCTCGTAAAATGGTCGTTGTGATCGCGGGATTGGCCTTGAGTGGAATCGCAATTTCCGCTGTTGAATTGGCCAACATCAATGTCAGGGAAATCGGCAGAAGCGATCCTAGGCGTGCAGCTCACTATTCTTGGGTCAATTTCGATGAAACCTACACCGATGGCATAGTGCTCGGCGTTGCCATTAATTCAACCAAAATTGAAGCAATACAAACTGCCGAGAAGGCGGGCTTCGAGGTCGAACCTGGTAGATGGGGGGACGGTCGTGCTGGTGGCGCGAGTTTGTACGACCGGCCTACGTTGCTTGCATTCATGCTCCGTCAGAACGCCTTATCCTTTTCTATGTCGTCAGGCGTAAGCGAAGGCATGGAAATCAGATTCACAGCAGATAAAGTTGTGGCGATCAGAGTTTATTACGTGAATTTTGAAGGTCCTTAAGAGAGCACTTGAAACACTCGGCGCTCGCAACATCCAGCCAAGCACTTTCACGCAAAGAAAAGGGAGCGCCGAAGCACCCCCTGAACTTTTCAGCATTGTGTGACGTGGGCGTCAGGCCGTTCAGCCCTCCGCTTCATCCGCCACAACCGAATCTTCCATCACGTCAGCGGGGATTTCACCCGGTTCAGCGTTGGGATCGAATGCTTCGGTGAAGCCGGCGCTGTCATCGTCAAACATTGTCGCCATCACGTCGACACCGGCAGCTTGCTGCTCGGCTTCGTCAGATGAACGTGCGACGTTGACCTTGACCATCACGGCGACTTCAGGATGCAAGGACACGCGCACGTCGTAGATGCCGACAGTCTTGATCGGGCGTTCGAGCACGATCATCGCCTTGTTGACCTTGGCGCCATCAGCGACCAGCGCTTCAACGATATCTCGCACCGAAACCGATCCATAAAGCTGGCCCGAATTCGACGAAGCGCGGATCAGCACGACGGACTTGCCTTCAACGTTTCCGGCTTCGCCCTGCGCCACGGTGCGGCGATCAGCGTTGTCGGATTCGATGCGGGCGCGGTTGGCTTCAAAAACCTTGCGGTTGGCGTTGTTGGAACGCAGCGCCTTCTTGCCCGGAAGCAGGAAGTTGCGGGCATAGCCGTCTTTTACGGTGACGACATCGCCGATAGCGCCAAGCTTTTCAACGCGTTCGAGAAGAATGATTTCCATGGAGCTTCTCCTTTACTTCACGAGGTACGGCAGAAGGCCGATCTGGCGCGCACGCTTGATGGCCTGACCGAGTTCGCGCTGCTTCTTGGCAGAAACGGCGGTGATGCGGCTGGGCACGATCTTGCCACGCTCAGACATGAAGCCCTGAAGCAGGCGCACGTCTTTGTAATCGATTTGCGGCGCGTTCTTGCCCGAAAAAGGGCACGATTTGCGGCGACGGAAAAATGGGCGTCCCATAGATCAATACTCCTCGCGTTCACGGCGCTTGGTGCGCTCACGGTCCTGCTTGCGCATCTGCACGGAAGGGCCTTCCTCGTGGGTTTCAACCTTGACGGTCATCCAGCGGATGATGTCTTCATTGATCCCGGTCTGGCGCTCAAGCTCAGCGACGGTGCCGGCGGGGGCATCGATGTTAAGCAGCACGAAATGCGCCTTGCGGTTGCGCTGGATCTTGTAGGCGAGGTTCTTGAGGCCCCATGACTCGGTCTTTACGACCTTGCCCTGATGCGCTTCGACGATCTCGGTTGCGGTAGCTGCCAGCGCATCAACTTGCGCTTGGCTGAGGTCCTGGCGAGCCAGGAACACGTGCTCATATAGAGCCACGGGCCTTCCTTTCATCATAATGCCGATCGCTGGCTTGTCCGCACGATTGCGGGGCCCCTCCGGCTTTCTGTTTTCCTCAGGTCACCCGAAGGAAGCGCTGCCCCTTAAAGCGAAAGAGGCAAAAAGCAAGTGTGAAACAGAATCCGTGACTCAATTCGCCCTGAAACTGACACGCTTGGAACCTTTTTCCTCTTCCTACGTTTTTAAAAGTGGCTCCTCGGTTCGTCTTGTCAAACGGTTCGAAGGGTCAGAATCATATAAGTAATTCCGCAATTTTTTGCCGTAGGGAAAAGGCTAGTCCAGCGTGGCTACGGTCGTTGACCTATGTAGTGATAACAGGAGGAAACCATGACTTCATCCAGCTATCGTAGCAGCGCTCCCGATCCTTGGACGCAGCCGCGCCCCTTTATAGATGCAAGCCTGCGGAATCACATGTATGGACCGATCCAGCCCATGCATGCAAAGGTGGGATTCTGGCGGCGGTTGTTCTCTCGCCTATAATTTCTCGTTCGGTTAAACAAGATGTGCGCGAGCCGGCAGGTTAGGCTGCCAGCTCGCTCCGGTCCGGGATAGGGTATGGACCGGACGCGCAGTGGGGGGTCCCCCGCGCGGCGAGTTTTTCAGAAGAGGACCGGGTCGCACAACCCCCCTCCGACTGCCCGACAAGCGCCGTGCAGGACTGGGTTAGGCGGATTGTGTGACAGTTGCGGTGCGTGATCGCACAGTCGCGATGTGATTTATGTCACACACCCGCCATCAGTCGGCGCCCTTACCCACTGCGCGCTGAATTACGCCGACATTGCCTGATGCGGCGCGGACGATCGCGGTCAACCGGGCAACATCGCCCACTGTCAACGCGCGGCCCTTTTGTTCGAGAACACCGCTTTTGTTCAGGTAAAGCAATTCGCGCGTTACCGCCTCACGGTGTGTGCCGATACGGGCGGCAAACTGGGCGTGGGTTGGCGCGGGGACGATTGCTGCGCGGTTATCTGCTATCCCGGCATCGATGCACAGTCGCAGCAGCTCGCAGTGCAGACGGCTGCGCACTGCCAGCGCGTTGAGCTCAAAATTGCGTTCAGTGAGCAGCCGAATGCGCTGGACCAGCAGCCGCGCCAGCCATTCGGCGGTTTCCGGGCTGGCCAGCGCCGCCGAGCGGAAAAGGTGCCCCGGAATGCAGGCAAGAACGCAAGCGCCGATCGCCGAGACATTGGCCGAGCGTGGCTGTTCATCGACTGCCGAATATTCACCGAAAAGCTCGCCCGGACCAATGTCGGCCAGGATAACTTCGCGTCCGCCCAGCGAAACCAGCTCAACCCGCAGTGTGCCTTCCAGCACGATGAATACGTCGCTGGTTTGATCCTGATGGCCGATGATCATCTGCCCGGCGCGCAGCTTTACGAGGCGGACGTGTGGCTCCAGCCGTTCTGCCAGAACGGGCGGGAGGATGTCCCGCAAGTCTTGTAGTTTTGCCATCGCTTGCCCCCGTGCGACATGCCTGAGCTGTGTCGGAAACGGCCACCTTAGGCTAAATATCCAGTTTGCGCGATGATCAGGCGCACGCGTAGCGTGTGATTTTTCTCACATGAGCTCGACTGTTCCGAAACGATGCGGAAGCTACTTCAAATGCGCTTTGAAAAACCGCAGCATCACGCCCCAGGCATCGTGTGCCTCAGGGAAGGCATCGTTGTAAATATAGCAATGCCCCATGCCTTCACCGACCAGAAGCGTTGATTGGACTCCCGCCTTGAGCAGTTGGGCATTGGTGTAGATCGCCGGGCTCATGTCCAT
>JANNZB010000334.1:0-2512 GCA_031410395.1 Novosphingobium sp. | reverse complement strand
TGCCGCGAAAACCCAGACCATCAAGGCTGCTCACGTGTTGTTCTCCTCGCGTTCGATCTCGGAAAATGCTGCCAGCATCGCCCGCTTGGCATTGGCGGCGGCGGGAAATCCGCAATAGGGAATGGCGGTGTAGAACACTTCTTCCAGTTCCTTGGCCGTGAGCCCGTTCTTGATTCCCATGCGGGTGTGGTACTTTATTTCCTCGCTGGCACCCCGCCCGATCAGCATGCCCAGCACGGCACAACTCCGCATTTTCCGCTCAAGTCCTTCGCGCGTCCAGACCGAACCGAACGCCCATTCCATCGTCCAGCGCGATTGCTCGCTGCCGAAGGCTTCGCCCTTTTCGTAGAGCGCACGGGCGCCGTCAGCCATCTTTGGGCCATATGTCTCGGCGAACAGCGCAAGGCCTTTTTCTTCGGCTTCGCTCATTGTGATGATACTTCCCGGTTCAGCACGTCACGTGAACCTTGGTTTCGGTGTTGGAGCCGCGCAGCATGGCCATCGTATCGGGCAGCGCGATCAGCGGAACGGTGCGCGTGATGATCGTTTTGGCATCGACGTGGCCTTTATCCATCTGATCGGCGATGTACAAAAATTCGTCCATCGTATAGCCGACGAGGAACTGGATCGTCGCGCATTTATTGGCGGCCATTGCCGGAATTACCGGATCGGGGCTGGTGCAGAATCCCAGGCTGACGATCTTGCCATAGATGCCCACATGGCTGACCGCGCGGGCCATCATACCTTCGGCCCCTGCGCATTCGTAAACCACATCGGCTGGCCCGCCGAGCGCCGCGATGACCGCGCTATTTTCATCCGGACCAAAGGCCACGAAAGCATCGGCCCCCATCGCCAGACACAGGTCCCGCCGCCGATCAGACCGCGACATGGCGACGATTTTCCCCGCGCCCATGCGCTTCGCCCAGTAGATTGCGTAGAGCGCGACGGTTCCGCCGCCAAGTATGACCACCTTTGCACCACTTTTGAGCCCTGATTTGCGTACACCATAAAGGCTCACTGCGAGCGGCTCGATCAACGCGCCATCGGCCATCGAGAGTGTGTCAGGCAGCGGCACCGCGAGCTTGGCATCGAACCGGGCGAACTCGGCAAAGCCCATCGCGGCGCTGTCGCTGCTGCGGCACATCACATGATTGCGGCCCGCACAGCCGACACAATGGCCGCAGGCACCCGATGGATTGACCGCCAGCTTCTGCCCAAGCCGCACACTTTCCACGCCTTTACCCAGAGCGACCACTTCTCCGGCATATTCGTGGCCGAACTGCGCGCCGGGGCCATAGTCCCATATCTCGCCCTTGGTCATTGAAAGATCGGTGCCGCAAATCCCGCAGCGGTGGACGCGGATAACCACTTCGCCCTCGCGCGGGGCCGGATCGGGAAGCGTCTCGATCACCACGGGCGCGCCCTTGCCGGGATAGATCGCCGCCCTCATGCCCGGGCCTCAAGAAGATCAAAACGTTGGACATAATCGCCGAACCGTTCGCGCACAGCCTCGGCAGTCAGGCCGAAATCGCTGAGGGCATAGCGATGCGCTCCGTGCGCCAGCTCCGGCGTTTCTGTTATTCTCTGCGCCATTAGGCTGCGCACTTCATCGTGTAGGTCCAGTCCGGCAAAGGCATAAATACGTTCGACCGTTCCCATCGGATCGCGATGAAAATCGGCGTGAACCACATCAAGAATCTGCCCCGAATGCGCCTGCCGCACCGGTTCGGCCCGGCGCAAGGCCCGCGCCCATTTCTCGGTTTCGCGAGTGCCCATCTGCCAGCTTCGCTCTTCCAGCCGCCCCTCCTCGAACAGCGCGTGATTGCCGATCAACAGCGCGCAAAGCGAAGGGATCGCTTTGGCCGGGTCGCGGTGGGTATGGATCACTTTCGCCTGAGGAAAAGTGGCAAAAAGCTGATCCAAGTTCTCAATATGCCCGGGGTTCTTGAGCAGCCAGCGCTTGTCGGGGTCATTGCTGCCAACCAGCCGTAGCACGCGTTCAAAGTGAGCATAGCAATGCGCCTCACTTTGCTCCTGCCGCCACAGATCGTAACTCGAGGCTGACCAGCCGCAGGTCCACAGGTTGGAGACGAAACCCTGTCTGAGCACGAGGCAGCATTCGTCTACCTCCTCCGCCGCCATTGCGTGCGCGGCGAGCGCGGCGGGCTTGTCGCGGTGGCGGCGTTCCATCTCCAGGGCCGTGCGCTGGAACTGCGGGTTGGCCTCCCAACACTCGCGCGGCGGTCGCGGCTGGGGGGCGCTGGTCAGCCAGGTTTGCAATCCTTGAAACTGCGGATCGACCGCGAGCAGCTTGTGCAGAGCGGTGGTGCCGGTGCGCGGGATTCCGGTGATGACGATAGGCGCGCGGATTGGCGCAGCATGGAAGCCGGGATTTTGCGCCATCGAACGGATCGCATGGCTGCGCGCTGCCAAAACATTGACAATCCCAGCCCAGCCGCGCGCACGCCCGGCCGCGCTCCAGCGAGGATCGTAATCCATTGAATGGAGGAAA
>JANNZB010000333.1:0-2476 GCA_031410395.1 Novosphingobium sp. | reverse complement strand
ACCAAGGTTGGTGAGCGGGGCGTTAGGCTGTCGGGCGGGCAGCGGCAGCGGATCGGTATTGCGCGGGCGCTGTACAATGATCCGGGGATCATCGTCTTTGACGAGGCGACCAGTGCGCTGGACAATCTGACGGAACAAGAGGTTGTGCGGGCGATTGGCGCCTTGAGCGGCAGCAAGACGATCCTGCTGATTGCCCATCGGATCAGCACGGTGCGCAATTGTAACCAGATCCTTGTGCTGGAACGCGGGCGGATGATCGGGCTGGGTTCTTATGCCGACCTGTACCAAAGCAACGAAAAGTTCCGCAGTCTTGTTGACGGCAATGATGTGATCTGAACGACAGGACGCTGGCGGCGATGTTCCGCGCCCGGTCTTTCAGGTTCGTCTACCCGGTAACAGCCGCCCCACCAAACGCATGAAAAACTGCCGGGCTTTCTTGGACCTGCGGGTGTTGGTGTGGGGCCAGGGCATATCCGGGATATTGGCCCCCAGAAAAGGGCAGATCGCTGCCCAGCTTACCCCGCCATCTTCCAACCGCAGCGACAGGAAATCCTGCGGCCGGCCCGCGAAATAGGCCGCAACATCGGCATTGTGCTGGTGGTAGCGTCGCAGCCATTCCGGTTCATGGCCCACAGGAGCCGGGCTGCCGTAGACAAAGCGCCGCAGTTCGTTGCCCTGGTCGCCGAAATCGCCAACCGCGCTGCTGATCCAACGTGCCGGGTCGCGCACCACATGGATGAACTTGCTGCCCGGAAACGCCTTGTCCAGTTCAGCATAAAGCACCGGCCAGGGCATATCCTGCACCGCGTCAAAATCACGGGCGGTTTCTATGGCAACAGCTGTAATCTCTGCTCTGGTGAGGTCTGGTTTCTGGGCGAGGTGGCGAAATTGGTCAAAGCCCGCGACTGTGTACCCCAGTGTCCGTAGCGCAAGTCGAAGCGAAGACGTTCCGGTCTTGTGAAAGCCGATACAGAAAACCTTGGTCTGCTTCAATTGATACTCCGTTCTACAGTGTGCCAAGCGGGTCTAAGGGCTTTGGTGGGCGCACTCAAGCGGTAAGCCGGTGTCTGTGCCGCAGGTCAAGGGTCAGAACTCATAGCCAAACGTTGCAATCTCGAAGGCGAAATCGCTGGCGATCCGGTCACGTTCGACCGGTGTCAGAATCTCGCGGTAATGTCGCCGGTCTTTCCGAAAATCGCCCTTGGCGCGCGGCATTTCAAGCGGCTGTCGCAAGCCGAGGCTTTGACGCACCTCTTCCAGATCCTCTGCCAGATTTTCGAAGCGCAGCACGCGGTCGACGACGATCTTGTCGTCGATACAATACAAGTTTTGACCGTTCTGTTTCAGAATCTTGTGGCCGCCATTATCAAGCCATTCTGAAAGGGATGGCCGCGGTTCAACTTTATTGCGCCAGAAATAAGACGACACGACACGGTCCCAAGGGTTCCGTTCGATGCAGAACTTGTAATATGTTGACCAGACATCGCCGGATACCCGGGATTGGACCAAAGATGCCGGGATATGATTGTAAAATCGCAATCTTTTTTCGCCCCGCAGCAGACGCGCGGCCCAGTCGGCGGGCGAATATTCCCGCAAGTTTGCCTGGTAGTTTTGGGCGCGACGGGTGCCAAGTTCCTGCCGCAACGCCTCATCTGTGGCGTTAAAGGGTGTCAGAACGTCCCGATCATCGCAGAACTTTGACAAGGCAATCTCGACCGATGTGCCGGCGGTCTTGTTGGTTTTCAAAAAGATAAAGCGATGGGAATGCGAGATAATCACGGCGCTGCCTTTCGTAGTCGTCG
The DNA here is from genome assembly GCA_031410395.1 of Novosphingobium sp. Lineage (GTDB taxonomy): Bacteria > Pseudomonadota > Alphaproteobacteria > Sphingomonadales > Sphingomonadaceae > Novosphingobium. Next base: position 674 of record JANNZB010000333.1, on the reverse strand, counting down.
CCCCCAAATCCCGAACGGAGACTATCGAGATTCGGCCCATGTTGCAACCTGCATCACCGGCGCTGGATGATTCTCATGCGTCGGGTACCGCATTGGGACACGGCGCTATGGCATTGGCCTTCATTTTAAGATCACGACGTTACGCTGTCTGAAGATGAAACGGGCGGCGGCAGTATGGAAGCGTCAAAGATGCCTTGCGCCAGTGTCCGTATCGCCGGGTCGGAAAACAACTCTTGTGCCTCTGGCTGGGCGCTGATGGCTTGCCAGCGTTGATCGACTTTGAGCTGGCTGCCCAGTTGCGGCCGCGATAAAATGCGGCGCAGGTAATAGGACGGTTTGCGCACCAGTTTGCGCAAGAACCCGATCGACACATAGTGACGCCAGTTCCGCAGCATCGCGCCATAGCTTTTGCGGGTGGTCGCATCGAAGGAACTGCCGCCACCCGCCGCCGGAATTTTATTCAGCGTCGCCTCGGAATAGGTTCCGCCAAGGCTGCGGCAAATATTCTGCCGGTAATCAGTGCGGCGAAACCAGTCGTTGAACAGAATGAAATCGTCGGGCCGCTGCGGATGCAGGGCCGCGAAGGCCAGCCAGTTGGTGCGGAAATGCTGCCAAGACGGGTCACTGGTCAGCCCGGTGCCGCGTTCTGTCGCGGAACTGTGACCAACCATGCG
>JANNZB010000332.1:0-2322 GCA_031410395.1 Novosphingobium sp. | reverse complement strand
GCACCAACGTCGAGCTCTGGCTTCCCGTCAGTTTGACGCCAGCCGATCAGGACGCGCGGATGGACGCTCTGCTATGGGCCGGTGCCATCGATCAGGCGAAGCGGCAGATCGCTAGTGTCTCGCCGCAGAACCAGCCGATCTATGCCGCGCGTCTGGCGGCGCTCATGGACAACGACGCCGGCAGTATGGGCATGGCAATTCCCGGTTCCGCGCGTTCCGATCCGGGCTGGCTTTATAACAGCGCACGGCAACTGCGCCGTACCGGGCAGAGCCAGACTGCAGCAACCATGCTCGCCAGCCGTGACAGACTGTCAAGCTTGCCGCTCGATCCCGAAAAGTGGGTGGATTTGCAGCTCGATGCCGCCAAAGATGCAGATAACGGCACGGCGGTTCAAATCGCATCAAAGATCGATGATGGCTTTGCCCCCGGCACCGATATCAGCTGGCTTTCGTTTGCGCTGCGCGATCAATATACCTCGCTGATGTGGCTGGCCGGGCAGAAGGCGCTGTTGCAAATGGGCGATCCGCGCTCGGCAGCGCCATTATTCTGGCGTTATGGTGCCGCTGCAAGAACCCCGCAAACCCGTTCCAAAGGCTTTTACTGGGCGGGCCGGGCGATGGCGCAATCCGGGGACGTGAAAGGCGCCGCGCGATATTATGCCGCCGCCGGAGCCTATCCTGACCAGTTCTACGGCATGCTCGCGCTCGAACGGCTGGGCCAGCCGCTGCCCCCGCTCGACAGTTACCCCACCGCCATTCCAACCGCGTCAGAACGCGCAACCTTCATGGCCCGCCCGCTTACCCAGGCCGTGCGCGAAGTTGCCATTGAGGGCGATTGGCCAACCGCCGTATTGTTCTTCCGCGAAATCGCCGAACAGGCTGATAGCGAAGCCGACCACGTTCTCGTCGCCGATCTCGCGCGCGAATTGGGCCGCCGCGATATGGGGGTGATCCTGGGGCAAGCCGCGCATATCGATGGCCACGGCATCTACCGCCACACCAGCTTCCCGCTGATCCCGGTGCCGCAGGGTTCGGACTGGACAATGGTCCACGCGATCACGCGGCAGGAAAGCCAGTTCGCCACCAACGCGATCAGTCACGCCGGTGCGCGCGGGATGATGCAGCTGATGCCCGGAACCGCGCGGATGGTGTCGGGCAAGATGGGCCTGCCCTATGATCTTGGCGGATTGACCAGCAATACTGCCTATAACCTGCGGCTCGGCAATGAGACGTTTGCCCGAAATATGGACGCGTTCGGTGGCTCCTACCCGCTCGCCGTCGCTGCCTATAACGCAGGCCCGGGCAACGTGCGGAAGTGGCTCAATGCCAACGGCGATCCGCGAAATGGCAGCATCGACTGGATCAACTGGATCGAGCGCATCCCCTTCACCGAAACCCGCGGATATGTGCAGCATGTGCTCGAAAACGCGGTAGTTTATGAGGCGATGAACTCCGATCACGCGAGCTATAAGGGCGCGAACCCGCTGAGCCATTTTCTCGGCAAGCGCGCGGCGGGGTGAGGTTCGCTTGAACCCCAATGCCCCGCCCATAACCCCCGCAGGCCTCTCCGCCACGCGCGCGCGGTATGACCATCTGCTTGGCACCGAGCGGCCCGAGATTGTCGCGATTGTCAGCTGGGCTGCGGGGAATGGGGACCGGTCTGAGAACGGCGATTACATCTATGGCCGCAAGCGCATGCGCGAGATTGACCGCGAGCTTACCTGGCTCGCCAAGCGGATGAAGGCGGTGCGTGTGATTGATCCGGGGGCGCAGGGGGACCGGACGCGGGCGTGGTTCGGGGCCACGATTACGATTGCCGATGAGGTAGATAATAGCCGAACGCTTACTCTGGTGGGTGATGATGAACAGGATGCCACGCTCGGCCTCATCGGCTGGAGCGTCCCGATTGCGCAGGCCCTGCGCGGCGCAGCGATGGGCGATCTGCGCCGCGTGGTGCTTCCCGGCGGCGAGAAGGAGTGGGAAGTGATGGAGATTGCTTATCCGTAAATCGTCATTGCCAGCTTGATCGGGGATCGCTGGCATCATTACGCAATCGTGCGCCCGGGGGCCCGCGATCCCCGCGTTCGCGGGGATGACGGATGAAGCCCCGCTTCACCCCCCAAAAGAATGTCTCTCTTATTGATAGACATTAACAGCCCTACCCCATTGCTGCCACAATGGCGGCGCTTATGATGAGCGCAAGGATTCGGGGGCTTAGGCTGAAATGGACGTGTTCGCTTCGTTTGACATGATGCACGCGGTGGCCGGGTTTTTCGTCGGCGTGATGGTCGGGCTGACCGGCGTCGGCGGCGGTTCGCTGAT
>JANNZB010000331.1:0-9921 GCA_031410395.1 Novosphingobium sp. | reverse complement strand
CACCGCCACATCTTCCTTGATCCCGAGCCCGATGCGGCGAAATCGTGGAAAGAACGCGCGCGGATGTTCGCGCTGCCACGGTCAAGTTGGGATGATTACAACAAGGCGCTGATTTCAAAGGGTGGCGGTGTTTTCCCGCGCAACGCAAAGGAGATTCCGCTCAGCGCCCCGGTGCGCGCGATGCTCGGAATAGATGTCGCAACGCTCGATCCCGAAAGCCTGATCACCGCGATCCTCAAAGCCGAGGTAGATCTATTCTGGTTCGGCGGCATTGGCACCTATGTGAAGGCCGCGAGTGAAAATAACGCCACCGTTGGCGATCCTGCCAATGATAGCCTGCGGGTCGATGGCCGTGATGTTCGCGCGCGGGTGATCGGTGAAGGTGCAAACCTTGGATGCACGCAAGCCGGACGGATCGATTACGCGATGCACGGCAACAATGCCGCAGGCGGCCGCATCAATACCGATTTCATTGACAATTCCGCCGGGGTCGATTGCTCGGACAAAGAGGTCAACATAAAGATCGCACTGGCATCGGCCAAGCGCGCCGGGCGGCTTACCGAACCCGCGCGGGTGAAACTGCTCGTCGAAATGACCGACGATGTGGCAGCGTTGGTGCTTGAGGATAACCGACTGCAAGCGCTGGCGCTTTCGATTGCCTCATCGGGCGGGGCGGCTGGAACCGGTTCCTACCTGCGGATGATGGAAATGCTTGAAGAGCGCGGACAGCTTGATCGCAAGACCGAGGGGATGGGCGATAACGACACGCTCAAACGCCGTGCCGCTGACGGCTTCGGCTTGACTAGGCCGGAACTGGCGGTGCTGCTGTCAAGCGCCAAGCTGGCGCTGCAGGATGCGCTTGAACATTCCACTGTGGTCGATGATCCCGGGTTCGACGCCGACCTTCTCACCGCCTTCCCGGCGGCGATGCGCGGCAAATTTGCCAAAGACATTCTTGCCCACCGGTTGCGTCGCGAAATCATTGCCACTCGCATCGCCAACCGCATGATCAACCGTCTCGGCACTATCCACCCTTTCGAACTGGTAGAGGAAGAAGGCGCAAGTCTGGCGCAGGTGGCAGGAGCCTTCATCATCGCCGAACAGCTGTTCGGGCTTGATGCCGTGTGGCAAAAGATCGAGACCACACCGATGAACGAGGTCGCGCGGATTGCGCTGATCCGGAGAATGTCGGGCGCGGTGCGCAGTCATATGGCTGACCTGCTGCGCGCCGGCGCCGGGCTTGTGCAGCCATCGCAGACGGTTGCCGAGCTTACCGCCGGGATCGAGAATTTGAGCGGACGGGCATCGTCGCTGATCGCGGGCGAAGCGCGCACGCAATCAGGGCGCATTGTCGCCGAAATCGTCGAAACCGGCGTGCCAAAGTCAGAAGCGGCCAAAGTTGCGCATCTGTTTGACATGGATGGCGCGGTTGGCCTCGCCCGGCTGGCGCGTGACAGCGGCGTCAGCCCTGAAGTGCTAACCCGCGCGTTCTCGCACCTTGGCGCAAGGCTGGGGCTGGACTGGGCACAGCAGGCGGCAGCGCGGGCGCGACCTTCCGATCCGTGGGAGCGGCTGCTCGTTGCAGGCCTGGCGCGCGATTTCCAGCAGATGCGACTCGATTTCCTCCGCCGCGCTGGGAGCGGCAAAGGCAAAACCGATCCGGCGGCGGCGGTCGAGGCTTGGGCAGGGGCGCAGATGCAATCAATCAGCCAGTTCAGGGCGATGGTGGCGCGGGCACAAGCCGCGGCTCCGGTGGCACAGGCGGTACTGGCGCAGATTGCCAGTCAAGCGCGGAATTTGTTGGGGCGGTAGAGTGGAGACCCCGCGAAGGCGAGGACCTCAGGCCTCAATCGAGAGCACCCGTCTGGCCTCCTGAGGCCCCCGCCTTCGCGGGGGAGCATGTAATTGTTGGGGCGGTTGTTTCCTACTCTCCCTCAACTGCACTCACCAGCAGCTTGTCGATCTTGCGCCCGTCCATATCGACAATCTCGAACCGCCAGCCCTGCTCGGTAAACACCTCGCCTTCATGCGGCAGGCGTTTGAGTACTGACAGGGCATAGCCTGCCACGGTGGCATAATCACGATCATCGGGCAGCGTGATCGCCAGCCGCCCGGCGAGCGCATCAACTGGCAAAGCGCCCGAAATCAGCAGTGAGCCGTCTTCGCGTTCAACCACCATTGGCATATCGCCTTCGTCCTGATGGCTGGCAAATTGCCCGACGATGGCGGTGAGCAGATCAGCGGGGGTAACCGCGCCTTCAAGGTGGCCATATTCGTCATGCACAAGCGCCATGGATACGCCTGATTGCTGCAAAATCCGCAAGGCATCCATCGCATCGATCTGATCGGGGATGATCTCAGCCTTCTTCATCAGGCGTCCGATCTGCGCTTTCTTGCCGCCGAGCAGCGCGCGCTGAATGTCCTTGACCTTGACCACCCCGACAATCGTGTCAGGCGATCCATCAACCACCGGCCACAGCGAATGCGGCGAGCTTTTAAGCAGTGCGCGCACCGTTTCTTCGTCGGCGCGTCGGTCGATCATGTCGAGTTCATTGCGCGGGGTCATCAGTTCGCGCACCGGGCGATCAGCCAGCCGCATGATGCCCGACATGATCGCGCGTTCATCCTCCTCGATCACCCCGGTCCGCGTCGCCTCGGCGAAGATCATGTGAAGCTCTTCAGCGGTAACCACGCTTTCCCCGCGCCGGGTAACCCTCAACAACGACAGGATGAGCCCTGAGCTTTTGTCGAGTAACCAGACGAAGGGTGCCATCACCCGCGCGAGCATTGCCATCGGCAGCGCGGCGATAACGGCAATCCCCTCGGCGTGGCGCAACGCCACCTGCTTGGGCACAAGTTCTCCGATCACCAGGCTGAAATAGCTGGTCACCGCAATGCTGACGATGAACCCTGCGCGCGCCGCGCTGTGCTCAGGCACGCCCAACGCCAACAGCCGTTCACCCACCGGCCCGCCGAGTTCAGAGCCCGAATAAGCCCCAGCAACAATGCTCACCAAAGTGATGCCGCTCTGCACTGTGCTGAGGAATTTACCCGGATCGGCCGCCAGCGCAATCGCAGCGCTCGCGCCTTTGCTGCCGCGTTCAACTTCGACTTTCAGCCGGGCAGTGCGCGCCGAGACAATCGCCAGTTCGGATAACGCAAACAGGCCGTTAAGCAAGATTAGACCTGCTATGATGAAAACGTCGGACCAGGGAAAAGGTGTCACGGGTGCAGCACTATCAGCTTAGTCCGGTTCCCGCCAGTTCCCTCGCGCGGGTCGCCAGCCGGGCAACGGCATCGGCATGAATTGCTGGCGCAGTGACCAGTACTCCAAAGGCGCGCGGATCGGGCTTGTTGTAATTGAGCGGCCCCCCAAAAGCATCGGTCACCGCCGCGCCGGCTTCGCGCGCGATCAGCGCTGCGGCACCGATGTCCCATTCCCAGCCCCAGCGCAGGGTGGCGAGCAGATCGGCCTCATCAGCCGCAACCATGGCGATGCGCAGCGCAATCGAATTGGGCTTGTCCACAATTTGAAGGTCAGCATCGACCGAGGGCAGGTGATCGGCAGGCACCCGCGCACCCGGCAAAACCGTGCGCGCGCTCGCCGCCAGACGCTGCCCGTTACGCCAGGCACCCTGTCCCGCCTCTGCCTGCCAGAATTCCCCTCGCGCCGGGGCATGGAGCATCCCCAATAACGGCCGCCCCGCGCTTACCAGCGACACTGAAACCGCCCAGCCGGGCCGGCCGCGAATGAAATCGCGCGTGCCATCAATCGGATCGACCAGCCAGATCAGATCGCCGTCGAGTCTTTCGGGGGCGTCAGCGGTTTCTTCCGATAGCCAGCCCGCCGCTGGCAGCAGCGCACCAAGTTCGCGCTTGAGGAAGGCGTCAACTTCAAGATCGGCGGCAGAAACCGGATCGCCGGGTGATTTTTCCCAGGTGTGCAGGTCGTGACCGCCGCCCGGCCAGCGCGCTAGGGCCATTTCGCCGCTAGCACGGACAATCGCTTCCAGGCGCGCGCGGTCAATCAAGCCTGCTGCCCCCTACTGCATGTAACTATCGCGAATCTGCGCGTCTGTGATAATCGTTCGCAACTGGCGTTCATATTTCTACCCTAGAGGCGGATTGCAGGGCTTTTCAAGCCCGCTGCACTATGCTTATGCGGCGGCGCAACATAGCTCTTCCCCAAAATCATGCCCGAAAGTGCCCTGCCATGAACATCCATGAATACCAAGCCAAGGAACTGTTGGCGAAATTTGGCGTGGGAATTCCCGCAGGCGTGGCCGCGATGACCGTGGCCGATGCGGTTGCCGCCGCCAAGACACTCCCCGGACCGCTTTATGTCGTCAAGGCGCAGATCCATGCGGGCGGACGCGGCAAAGGCAAGTTCAAGGAACTGGGCTCCGATGCCAAGGGCGGCGTGCGGCTGGCCAAGTCGCTGGAGGAAGTTGAAGCCTTCGCCACCGAAATGCTCGGTAACACGCTGGTTACGATCCAGACGGGGGATGCCGGCAAGCAGGTTAACCGGCTTTACGTCACTGACGGCGTTGACATCGCCAGCGAATACTACCTCTCAATGGTGGTTGACCGCGCATCCGGGCGGATTGCGCTGATCGTATCAACCGAAGGCGGCATGGATATTGAAGACGTGGCGCATAACACGCCGGAAAAGATCACCACGATCACCGTTGATCCCGCCCAAGGCTTCATGCCGCACCATGGCCGCGCAGTGGCATTCGCGCTCAAGCTCAAGGGTGATCTGAACAAGCAGGCGCAGGTTGTCTCGAAGCAGCTTTACGATGCCTTCATAGCGATGGATTGCGCGATGCTGGAAATCAATCCGCTGGTTGAAACCAAAGACGCGCAGCTGCTGGTGCTCGACACCAAGATGAGCTTCGATTCAAACGCGCTCTATCGCCACCCAGACATCGAAGCCTTGCGCGATGAGACCGAGGAAGACCCGGCGGAGGTTGAGGCCAGCAAATATGACCTCGCCTATATCAAGCTCGATGGCAACATCGGCTGCATGGTCAATGGTGCGGGGCTGGCGATGGCGACGATGGACATCATCAAATTGAACGGCGCGTTCCCGGCCAATTTCCTCGACGTTGGCGGCGGCGCGACCAAGGAAAAGGTGACATCGGCGTTCAAGATCATCCTGTCTGACCCGGCGGTCGAAGGCATCCTCGTCAACATCTTCGGCGGCATCATGAAATGCGACATCATCGCTGACGGCATTGTTTCTGCGGCGAAGGAAGTGAACCTGTCGGTGCCGCTGGTCGTGCGGCTTGAAGGCACCAATGTCGAACAGGGCAAGGCGATCCTCGACAATTCGGGGCTGGCGATTGTTTCCGCCTCTGACCTTGGCGATGCCGCGAAGAAGATTGTGGCAGAAGTGAAGAAGCTGGGTTGAGGGGTTGGACTTGGGTGGTGCGGGTCCTTCGCCCAACACCCAAGACTTGACCTTAAGCCCATCTCCAAGCAATGGGCGAACCGCACGCGTTTAATCGCGCGGCTAAAAATTCTTACGTCTCCATTGGGGAAGGATAAAAGCCCATGAAGATCATCGTGCCCGTCAAGCGGGTGATTGATTATAACGTCAAGCCACGGATCAAGTCCGATGGCAGCGGCGTCGATCTTGCCAACGTCAAAATGAGCATGAACCCGTTTGACGAAATCGCCGTCGAAGAGGCGCTTCGTTTGCGCGAAAAGGGCGTGGCTACCGAGGTGATCGCGGTTTCTGTCGGCCCGCAAAAGGCGCAGGAAACGCTGCGCACCGCGCTCGCGATGGGTGCTGATCGTGCGATCCTGGTGATGACCGATGATGAGGTCGAGCCGCTCGCCGTCGCCAAGATCCTGAAAGCCATTGCCGATGAGGAGGCCCCCGGCCTAGTGATCCTGGGCAAGCAGGCGATTGACGATGATTGCAATCAAACCGGCCAGATGCTCGCGGCGCTGATGGGCCGCCCGCAAGGCACTTTTGCCAGCGCGGTTACAGTCGATGGCGATTCGGTTTCGGTGACGCGCGAAGTTGATGGCGGCTCGGAAACGGTCAAGCTGGCGATGCCCGCGATTGTCACCACCGACCTTCGCCTGAACGAACCGCGCTATGCGTCGCTGCCGAATATCATGAAGGCGAAAAGCAAGCCGATGGCTAACAAAACGCCCGCTGATTACGGCGTCGATACCGCCCCCCGGCTGAAAACGCTGAAAGTTACCGAACCGCCAGTGCGCGTCGCCGGCATCAAGGTTTCCGATGTTGATGCGCTCGTTGCCAAACTCAAGGAAATGGGAGTCGCAGAATGAGCGTTCTCGTCTATGCTGAACACGATAATGCCGCGCTGAAAGATGCAACGCTTGCCGTTGTCTCCGCTGCTGCCATGCTGGGTGAAGTTCATGTGCTGGTTGCTGGCGCAGGCTGCGCCGGGGTTGCCGATAGCGCCGCCAAGATCTCCGGCGTTGCCAAGGTGCTGCTGGCAGATAACGCCGCCTATGCCAACCAGCTCGCCGAAAACGTCGCGCCGCTGGTTGCCGGGCTGATGGCGGGATACGAGGCTCTGCTGGCACCGGCTACCGCGCACGGCAAGAACATTGCCCCACGCGTTGCCGCGCTGCTCGATGTCATGCAGATCAGCGACATCCTCTCGGTCGAAGGCCCCAAGACCTTTACCCGCCCAACTTACGCAGGCAATGCCATCGCCACGGTCGAATCGAGCGACGCCAAGCTGGTGATCACCGTGCGCGGCACCGCCTTTGCCAAGGCGGAGCCCACCGGCGGTTCCGCCTCGGTTGAGGCCGTATCAGGTGAAGGCGAGGCGGGAATTTCCAGCTTTAGCGGTGCAGAAATCGCCAAGCTTGAACGACCCGAACTGACCAGCGCCAAAATCATCGTCTCCGGGGGTCGCGCGCTCAAGGATGCGGCAACTTTCGAGCAGGTCATCTTCCCGCTCGCCGACAAACTCGGTGCAGCCGTCGGCGCAAGCCGCGCTGCTGTGGACGCTGGATATGTGCCGAACGATTACCAGGTTGGCCAAACCGGCAAGATTGTCGCCCCGCAAGTTTACATTGCGGTCGGCATCTCGGGCGCGATCCAGCATCTGGCAGGCATGAAGGATTCAAAGACCATCATCGCCATCAACAAGGATGAGGATGCCCCGATTTTTCAGGTGGCAGATATCGGACTGGTAGCTGATCTGTTCAATGCCGTGCCGGAGCTGACGGGGAAGCTTTGATCAACTCTTGATCGTTTTGCGCGGTGCCACTAGCATTGGCTAAATGACCGTGCACCAAAGGATCACCAAGCTGGCCTCGGCGTTATGCGCCGGGGCCTTGCTTTTGTCCGGGGTTTTCCCAACGCCTGCTATTGCCAAAAGCGAGCCGCTTCCACTGCCGCTGGAAGGGAAATGGAACCTTCGGTACGATGAAGAAGCGTGCCAGCTGATCGGGGTTTTCGGCACCGGAGACGATCAAATTTTGTTTCGCCTCACGCGCTATCTGCCGGGCGATGCATCGATAATCACGTTATATGGCAAGAAGCTGTCAAGCGATCAGGTGAGGTCGAAGGCCAAACTGGCTTTTGGCGCAGTGAATGAGCTCCGCCTGATCGAAACACTCAATGGCTTTTCGGGCAAATTGCCAATGGCTATCCTACAAGGCGACACCGGTCTGCTGGATCGCCCTTGGCCGAAGGACAATGTTGGCCTTCCCAAACTCACCCCCGAACAGGAAGCTTCCGTTACGGGAATGACCTTCGCGTTTGGGGGCAGGCATCCGTTCCGCCTAGAATTCGGATCGATGGCAGCGCCGCTCAAAGCTCTGCGCGCCTGCAATATTGATTTGATCCAGCATTGGGGCTTTGATCCCGCAACGCTGGCCGGCCAAACTCGGTCGGCAACGCCAACCGGATCGCCGCGGAATTGGGTGACGACGAATGACTACCCGAAAGGCGCCTTTGGCCAGAATGGCCTTGTACGATTTCTTCTGGAAGTAGACGATACTGGGGCAGTGTCGAAGTGTCACATTCTGGAAAAGATGAAACCACCCGAATTTGCAGCGGTGACATGCCAGCTGCTAACCAAGCGGGCGCATTTTAATCCGGGTCTCGACGGCGCGGGGCGGCCGGTGAAATCGATGTACTTTAACTCGGTGCGATGGGTCTGGGGCGACTAGGCCCGTTCGTATGATCGCCCAAGTCGAACCCTTCCACGCCATCGCCATCAGCCGCATTGCGCATGCCATGAAGGCGGCGGGCGGGGATGTGATCCATATGGAGTTCGGCCAGCCGAGCACCGGCGCGCCAGCTGCGGCAATCGCCGCCGCCCATGAAATTCTCGACGTCGATCCAATGGGTTACTGGGAATCGACCCCGCTGATGGACCGCATCGCGCGCCATTATGCCGAGGCTTACGGGGTGAGGGTGGCGCGCGATCAGGTTGTGCTGACATGCGGGGCGTCTCCGGCGCTGGTGATGGCTTTGACCTGCCTGTTTGTCCCGGGCGCGCGGGTGGCGATCGCGCGGCCCGGCTATGTCGCCTATCGCAACACGTTGAAAACGCTGTATCTTGAGCCGGTGGAAGTGCCATGCGGTGCGAGCGAGAGGTATCAGCTCAACGCCAAGGCGCTCGATGCGCTCGATCCGGCGCCCGATGGCGTCATCATCGCCAGCCCCGCAAATCCCACTGGAACGCTGATTGAACCGGGAGAAATTGCCGCCATAGTGGCGATATGTCGCCGCAAAGGTATCCGCGTGGTGTCAGATGAAATCTATCACGGCATCACCTATGATACGCGGGCGCAATCGGTGCTCGAGCACATGCCCGAAGCGCTGGTAGTGAACTCGTTCTCCAAATACTTTTCGATGGCAGGCTGGCGGCTCGGGTGGATCGTCGTGCCGCCTGATCTGATCCCGGCAGCACGGGCACGGATGGGCAGCCTGTTCCTCACGCCGCCCGCACTGGCGCAGCATGCCGGGCTGGTCGCCTTCGATTGCCGCGACGAGCTTGAGGGCCATGTGCAAACCTATGCCCGCAACCGCGAACTGCTGCTCGCCGCGCTGCCGCATATGGGGCTCAGCCGCATCGCCCCGCCCGATGGCGCGTTTTATATCTGGGCGGACATCGGCCACCTGACCAATGACAGCCTTTCGTTCTGCGAGGAGTTGCTGCGCGAGACAGGTATCGCCACTGCGCCGGGAATCGACTTCGATCCGGTTGACGGCGGGCGCTTCATCCGGTTCAGTTTCGCCGTATCAACGCCGCTGATCGAAGCGGCAATCGCCCGGATGGTGCCATGGTTCAAAGCCAAGGGAACTCTTCGCGCGGGATAATATGCGAGAGAGATAGCGTGGCGACATTCGTTCTGGTTCACGGCGGGCATCACGGCGGCTGGTGCTACAAAAAAGTGGCGCGGATACTGCAGGCCAAGGGCCACATCGCCTATGCACCATCGATGACCGGAATGGGCGAGCGCGAGCATCTGCGCTTTGTCGGCATGAACCTTGATACCCATATCACCGATATCGTCCGTATTCTCGAAGTTGATGATCTGAGCGATGTCATCCTCGTTGGCCATTCTTATGGCGGGATGATCATCACCGGAGTGGCGGACAGGGCCACGGACCGCGTGGCGCACCGCGTCTATCTCGATGCCGCTTACCCCACAAACGGCCAATCGCTGCTCGAACATGCCGGGCGCGCGATTGCGCCATTGGAACAGACAATGCGGGTGATCGACGGGGTCGAACTGGTCGGTTTCCCCGAGCACATGCCGCCGCAAGCGTTCGGCATTACCGACCCCGATGATATTGCCTTCACCGCCGCGCGGCTCGGGCCTCAGCCTTGGGCCTGCTATACCCAGCATTTGATGCTCGCCAACGAAGCAGCGATGCGGGCGATCCCTGAAAGCCACATCATCTGCACATCG
>JANNZB010000330.1:0-2970 GCA_031410395.1 Novosphingobium sp. | reverse complement strand
GCGACAATCGAGTCCAGATATTGGGTCAGGGCCTTAAACATTGCGATCAATTGTTCCCCATCTTAGCCATCAAATCAAGCGCGGTTGGCGCTGCGCATCCAATTCTTCGGCCAGTTCATCAAGCGCCTCACGCCAGATCGCCATTGTCGGAGCCTGCTTTCGCTCAAGGCTCAGGCGGTCAATTGCTGAAATAAGCACTTCGATGCCCAGATGGGAACGCGTGGCGCGCGGCACAAGGTAGGCGGCTGCATCTGGCCCAAGCGCCAGCCCGCGCATCTCGGCGTGGACAGCGATGAGTTCGGCCAACATGGCATCGTCGGGCTCGCCAATCTCAAGGTGCAGCGCCGCCCCCATCCGCGATGCGAGATCCGGCAATGTAATATTCCAGCCGCCCTCACTGGCATTGGCGACAAGCAGCAGGGGCCTAGCGCTTTCCTGTGCGCGATTCCAGCGGTGAAACAGATCTGCCTCATCAATGGTTTCAACATTATCGATAGCTTCACCCGCCCCGCTCTCGGCAAACCAGCGCGCGAGCAGCGATTTTCCTGCGCGCGGCGGTCCGAACAGCACGGCGGTGCGAAATGGCCAGTCAGCCGCTGTGGCAAAGGCATCGAGCAGCGCAGCGTTGGCCGAACCGACAACAATGCGCGAAGGCCCCGGACGCGTTCCAGAGCCGAGCGGCAGCGGAATTTGCCGCATGGCAATCAACGGCGGATGCTGAGCGCGCCGCCAGCCGACGATACTGACCACCCGCGTGACTTCAACGCATCACGCAGATCATCAGTCGATCCGGCAAAACTAACCCGCATCACCGAGGTGCCGCCCATCGCCAAACTGGTCGTCGATGCCCCGCGCACGCCCGGCACGCCGCGCACCGAAGCCATCACAGAATCGACTGCCCTGGCATCGGGCGATGCGAATTGGACAGTTATCGAGGTTACTTTGGCTTCGGCAGTTGCGCTCGGTGACGGTGAAGGCGAAGGCGAAGGTGAAGTTCCCGGCAAGGGCTCGATCCCCGGCGAGGCTGAGGCATCGGCTGCTGGGCTGGTGTCACTCTCTTTTTTCGCCGCCGCCGCAATGATTGCGGCGAGTTGTGGATCCATTTGCTGGCCGGAGAGCAGCGTGGGGTCAGGCCGCAACATGCCCTGCGCCAGCGTCTGATTATACATGGTGTCGATCCGCTTCACTGCGACATCAAGCATCGCAGGCACGCCTGCCTCATCCTTGGTATCAAGCGTGAAACTGCCAAGCATCACGTTGTCCGGGCCATACCGTGCTGTAAAAGTGCCGCGGACCGGCCCGCCCGGCCACTGCCGTTCCAACCGTGCTTCGGGAATAACTACGTCTGAGGCCTGAAACTGACCGAGCACCGTTCCCCACCAGCTGCGGCTGCGGCGCGTTATCTGACCCGAATTGATAAGCAGCGAATCGCCGCCACTACCTGAAGGCCGGATGTAATCAATGCCGCTGCTCGCTGGATTAAACCGCGCCCATGCTGCCTGCCACGGCCCGCGCACTTCATATACTTGCGCAACCCCACCTGACCACAGCACAGGGATAGTCAGCATCGGGGCGGAATGCGTTGCCTGCGCGCCGTCGCCTGCGCCTATATATTGGCTCGCCTTGTTGCGATCAAACACCACCCCCAGTTTGGCAATATACCGGTGCGGACCGATCTGTTCGTGTTCGATGACAAGCGTGGCGACCATCGCATCAAGCTGTCCATCGCCCATGGCCGGGCCGCCGAGCTGCGCCCAGGCCTTCTTCTTCGCCTCGGCCCAGCCTGCCTCGCGGGCTTCCTGCGGGGTCTTTGCAGTGGTTTCGACCTCTATGCCCGAAATCTGAATATCATGCGTCGTCGCAACCGGGGCGATGCCGCGTTCGCCCTCAATCTGGGCGACAACTGCAAATGCCAGCAACAACGCCGCAGCCGCAAAACCGAGCCCCCATCCGAGCCCCCAACGGCGCAGGACCGCTCGGCTGAAACACAGGTCCGGCAGGCGGCTGAGGGGTGAGGCAAATGTCATCGGGGAAAACCGCCCCCCCTTTGCCCAATCACTCGTGGAAATCCAAGCGCGAAAAGGCTAGGCGGCATGGCAATGTCGGATAACCCAACCAAACAGAGCTATTCCTACGCCCAAGCGGGCGTCTCGATCGCCGCTGGCAACGCGCTAGTAAAGGCGATTGCGCCCTTGGCGCGCGCCACTGCAAGGCCGGGGGCGGACCCCGAACTTGGCGGTTTCGGCGGGTTCTTCGATCTCAAGGCTGCGGGTTACAAAGACCCGCTGCTGGTTGCCGCCAATGATGGTGTCGGCACCAAGGTCAAACTCGCGATAGATTATGACCGGCATGACCGGATTGGCGAGGACCTTGTCGCGATGTGCGTCAACGATCTGATCGTTCAAGGCGCAGAACCGCTGCTGTTCCTCGATAACTTCGCCACCGGCAAGCTCGATAGCGGCATTGCCGAGCGCGTGGTTGCCGGGATTGCCGAAGGCTGCAAGATTGCCGGATGCGCGCTGATCGGCGGCGAAACTGCGGAAATGCCGGGGATGTATGCCGCCGGGGACTATGACCTCGCGGGCTTCTGCGTCGGCGCGGTGGAGCGCGGCGAGCAGCTGGTGGGTGATCAGGTTGCTGCGGGTGATGTGCTGATTGGCCTCGCCAGCTCTGGCGTCCATTCCAATGGCTATTCACTGGTGCGGCGTCTGGCGGCGGACAAGGGCTGGAAAATGGACCGCCCGGCCCTGTTTGATCCTGACCGTCTGCTGATTGATCATCTGATCGAACCGACGCGGATTTATGTGATGAGCTTGCTGCCGGTGATCCGGTCTGGCCGCATTCATGCGCTTGCACATATCACTGGCGGCGGGCTGCTGGAGAATGTGCCGCGCGTTTTGCCCAAGGGACTTCATGCACGGATCCACGCAGGCGCTTGGGAACAACCTCGGCTGATGGCCTTCCTTCAGG
>JANNZB010000329.1:0-5416 GCA_031410395.1 Novosphingobium sp. | reverse complement strand
CCGAAACCGAGAAATATCGGTTTGACCGTGAAGAGCGGCTGATGGTGGTTGGCGAAACCATGCTGATCCCGATTGCTCCTGCGGGCGAGGGCGCAGTTCCGGGCAACCCGCTTGGCGATATGCTGCGGCGGACGGCGGGAGTGAACAAATGGATCGGGCTGGCATTCCGCACGGCTGATCTGGGGCTGGCGGGTGACTGGTTTCGCGCACGCGGATTTTCCCTGCATTTTGACCGGGGGATGGAGGACAAGTATTTCCTCGTCACCAAACGGCAGGCGCTGGGTATCCGCATCGAGGTGATGCAGGGCGAACTGCCGAATGATCCCCGGCTGAAGCCCGATTGGATGCCCGAGCGCTGGTCCGATGATCATCCGCTGGGAATTGAAGGGCTGCTTTCAGTCGATGTTTCGGCGCAGAACCTGGAGGCGGCGCGCGAGCTGTTCAGCGCGCGGCTGGAATGGCCCGAGCTAGGCGCACGTAATTTGCCGGCCGAGGACGCTCGCGGCCTGGCGTTTCTTGCCGGAGACACGGTGATCGAGGCGCTTTGCCCCACCCACGAGGGAACCGCGCTTGCCGATCATGCTCGTGACAATCCAGGGATTTGCGGCATCACCTTCAAGGTGCGGTCTGCGGCCAAGGCAGCGGATTATCTGAAAGCCAGTGGGCACGCGCTGATCGGCAGCCCGGAAACGCGCTTTGCCATCATTCCTGATGAGGCGCAGGGAAGGTTGATCTGGTTTGCGCAATCAATCCCGCAACACTGGCCCGTCCCACATTCGCATCTCCGCAACCCGGTGGCGTTTCCACCCCAAATCAAGGTCACCCAACCATGAGCGAACCGCAGTCAACGATGCTGTCAAACCGGCAAGTGGTTACGATCCGCGGTCAATATCACCGCTTTGCGCTGATCCCGATTATTGCGCAGCACACGCAGTGGTTCGACGCCGGGCCAGTATCGATCGCGGTAGAAGCGCGGGCTCTGGGGGACAGGGCCGAGCGGATGGTGCGCGGTCCTTCAATTCATGTTTTCAGCGCTGACCGGAGTGAGGAACACCTTCGCTTCGATGTATTCGGCACAGTGCTGCACTATCACTATGTTCATCATGCTGCTGGCCACAACACGCTGTGGGGTTATGACCCCGATACCAACGGACCGATGATCCCCTGGGTGATCGCTGCGCTGCGTGACCGGCTGCCGGTGATGCTGCGCCGAGCCGGAGCAGATATGCTCGCCGATGCGGTTGAAACCATGGGCTGGGACCGATCCGTGCTTGGCGCGGTCGAACAGGCTGCCAGCGAAGCGCTTGCTCCGCGCGCCGATGATCTGACGCGCGCGAAGGAAGGGATGGACTGGATGGTTCGCTGGAAGGAACTGCACCCGGAATTCAACACGGTGGGTGACGGCGAGTTTTAACCGCGCACTACTGCAGTGCCAGCTGCTCTGGTCGTGCGCCATCAACCGAAACAATCCCGGCATCGCGCCCATAGATATCCTTGTGAAACGCAACGCTTCCATCTGCCCGCGCATCAGCGGTGAAATAGGTGACATACACCGGCAGGGCTTGCGGCAGCGAGACCACGGTTGACCGAACACCGCTCCCGCCCGCGCTGTGCACCAGCCTGCCGATGTCTTCACGGCTCCGCGCGCCATCGAGCAGGGTTGCGGCAAAACCCAGCGCATCGCCCACCCGGATGCAGCCATGGCTGAATGCCCGCTCGCCCAGGGTAAACAGCCCGCGCGCCGGGGTGTCGTGAAGATAAATGTTGTAAGGATTGGGCATCACCAGCTTCATTTGCCCCAATGCATTGCCCGGCCCCGGCTTCTGGCGAAAACGCTTTCCGGTCCAGACATAGGAACCGCGCCCGGAAAGGTGGCTCTCTCTGGCGATTGAGTCCGGAACCTCCCACCACGGGTTGAAGTTCACCGCGACCACTGTCGATGTAAGCGCCGGGGTAGGCGTGGTCACCTTGCCTGATATGGCCGCCCAGCTTTTAAAATGTTGGCCGCTGCGCCAAAGCGAAACCTCAAAACCCGCGGCATTGGCAATCAGATAGTCGTCGCCCAGATCGCGCGGCAGCCAGCGCCAGCGTTCCATATTGCGCGCCAGAGTGAGGCGGCGGGCTGGATCAAACTCTTCGGCCAGCGCCGCCTTGAGGTGAGTATAGGCCGGGCTGGCGGGGCGCAGCGTCAGGAAAAAATCGTCCAGTCGGTCAGTGGTAATCGCGGCCCTGAGCGCAGGCGTCACATCAATTGCATTATCGCTGTCATCGATATGCCAGTCCGCGCGTTCGGAAGCCGGGGCCGCACCGAGCAGGTGCTCCTGCGACAGGGCGAAGGCGAATTCACTGGCCTCGCGGTTTATCGCCAGCCGGTTGCCGCTACGCATTGCACTATTGAGAGCAGTGGTGTCGGGGCGCGGCAGGCCATCGGCCGGGGCAGCATCCGCCCAACGAACCAGCCGGGCAAGCGATCTGGCGCTCCATTCGGGATAGACACTTGGCATATAGTCGCCAAAGTCCGCCGCCAGCGGCAATGCGGCGATAAGCACCAAGGCCCTAGGATCGAATCGTGCCAAGTTCGCGCCCCTGACTGGAATTGGGAATCGCGATAGATGGTTAACTTCCGCTTGGATATCGCGGATTCGCGCGGCACTGCCCCGCAAAGGGACGCGCGCCGATCAGACTCAGGCTTCAATCCAGCCGCATCACCCAGCCATGCGGATCAGGCGCAGTGCCGCGCTGGATTGAAACCAGCCGGTCTTTAAGCCGCTGCGTCAGCTGCCCCGGTCCGCCCGATCCGATCACAAATTCGCCCTCGACCGGATCGGTAACCCGGCCAACCGACGTTACCACTGCCGCAGTGCCGCAGGCGAAGCATTCGACCAGTCGGCCTGAGTGCGCATCGGCGCGCCATTGATCGAGGCTGTAGCGTTCTTCTTTCACGGTCAGACCGTCGTCGCGTGCCAGCGTCATCAAGCTGTCGCGGGTGATCCCGGCGAGGATCGTTCCCGAAATCGGCGGGGTGACCAGCGTGCCATCATCAAATGCGAAGAACAGGTTCATTCCGCCGAGTTCTTCGACCCATTTGTGCTCAGCCGCATCGAGGAACAGCACCTGGTCGTGGCCGCGCGCAAACGCCTCTGCGGTGGGGACAAGGCTCGCAGCATAGTTGCCGCCGCACTTTGCCGCTCCGGTGCCGCCGGGCGCAGCGCGGGTGTATGCGGAAACCCAGAGCGACACAGCAGGTGCGCCCGATTTGAAGTAATTGCCAGCCGGGCTGGCAATAACCATGAACTTGTAGCTCTTGGCCGGACGCACCCCCAGGAAAGCTTCGGTGGCGATCATAAATGGACGCAGGTAAATTGATCCGCCATCGACTGGCGGGAACCAGTCCTTGTCAACCGCGACCAGTTCGCGGCAGGCGGCAACGAACAGATCTTCGGGCAGCGAAGGCATGGCCAGCCGCGCCGCCGAACGATTGAACCGCGCGGCATTCGCCTCCGGCCGGAACAGTGCCATGGTGCCGTCCTGCAACTGGTATGCCTTCATTCCCTCAAAGATTTCCTGCGCATAGTGCAACACTGCGGCGGCTGGATGCAGCGGGATGGCTTCAAGCGGGCCGACAGTCGGGTTGTGCCAGCCAAGATCTTCGCTCCAGTCAATTGTCACCATGTGATCGGAGAACAGCTTGCCGAAACCGGGGTCCATCAGGGCCAGATTGCGGGCGTCCGCAGACACAGGTGCCGGATGGCTGATCCGTTTGAAAGTTGACAGGGGCGGAGCGAGACTCGCCATGATCCAATCCTTGTTACGTGCGATGGGCGCAATTGTGAATTATTATTACGTATATATCCACGAAATAGTAATAAAACCCCACGACTGCGGAATAATCCATTGTTACGCGGTTTTGGATCGGGTGTGAAGAGCCTGCACGCAAATCGTTTTGCCACCATGTTTCGCAAATTGCCGATTTGCGTTCCGCCGAAGGGTTTGTATCTATGGCCTTTCCTGTTTTTCGGAAGTGCCGCAAACCCCATGCTCAGCCTGCGTCTGAACGAAGTGACCAAACGCTTCGGCCAATTCACCGCCGTCAACAATCTCAGCTTTGCCGTTGAAGCTGGCCGGATATTCGGATTTCTGGGCGGAAATGGTGCGGGCAAGACCACCAGCTTGCGCATGGTGCTCGACATCATCCGGCCCACCAGCGGCACCATAGAGGTTCTCGGCGGCGCGCCGGGGCGCAAGATTTCCAGCGCCATCGGTTTTCTGCCCGAAGAGCGCGGGCTTTATCGTCAGATGAGCGCGCTTGATACCATCGTCTATTTCGGCCGGCTCAAAGGGATGTCCACCCATGATGCTCGGCAGGGCGCGCGCATGTTGCTCGACCGCTTCGGGCTTGCAGCCAATAGCCGCACGTCGGTCGATAAACTGTCGAAAGGCATGGCGCAAAAGGTGCAGCTGGCCACCGCAGTGGTCAATCGTCCGCAGCTTTTGATCCTTGATGAACCGTTTTCTGGTCTGGATCCGGTCAATCAGGGCTTGCTTGAAGATGAAATCAAGCGGGCGGCCAGCGATGGTGCTGCCGTGGTCTTTTCGACCCATGTCATGCAGCACGCCGAACGGCTGTGTGATCGGCTGTTGTTGCTCGGACGCGGAGTAAAGCGGTTTGAAGGAACACTCGAGGATGCGCGCCGTCAGCTGCCAGCGCGGCTGGTGGTTGTTGCGCAGGAAGGCTTCCGCACGGCTGCCGGAGTAACGGTTGAACCTGGCGGGCAGGAAATCGAGCCCGGATGGTTTGAATGGCACGCGGTTCTCGAACCGGGGACAACTGCACACGAGGTTCTGGAAGCCTGCACGCGCAAATCAATTCCGCTGCGCCGGTTCGAAGAGCAGCAGCCCAGCCTGCACGACGTGTTTCTCCATCTTGTTGGCGCGGAAGGGCAGAATTGATGCACCGCATTATCCTCGTCGCGATCCGCGAGTTTCGGCAGATCGCCGCCATGCGCAGCTTCTGGCTGACCCTGCTTATTCTTCCCGTCGCGCTTTCGCTTGGCCCGATCACCAAGCGGTTTGTTGATAAGGACGAAGCGGATCGTCTGCTCATCATCGATCAGACCGGCGGAGCGATCCGCAACAAGATCGTCAACCGGATAGCCCTTGAACAAGACCGTGCCGCCCTTTCAGGCCTGTCGCGCTATGTCCGCCGCTTTCAGCTAGAAGCCGCCAACCCGCAAGCGCTGTGGGCGTCGCACGACCGCTGGTACAGTGAAGCCGATGTTGCGGCTTTCCGTGCGCAGGGCGGATTGTCAGCAGCCTTGCGCGACATTGCCCGGGTCAAGAACGCCCAAACGCCGGTTTTCGTGCCGCCGCGCGCTGGCTATACGATTGATCAGACCGCCGCCAACCAGCGCCGGCC
>JANNZB010000328.1:0-4667 GCA_031410395.1 Novosphingobium sp. | reverse complement strand
TGGGCGTGCCAGGCAAGGCGAGAGGACGCGGCGCACTTCTGTACGCAAGGACGAACAACGCCGCATGGCGCGCCCAACGACAGGCACAGTCCCGGAAGATGCCGCTGCTTCGGCTGAAAGCCCCTCCAAGAAAAGTCAGGTGCTCGACCTTCTGCGCGGGACAGGCGGCGTTCCGCTCACAACGATTGTTGCTGCAACCGGCTGGCAGGCGCACACGGCGCGGGCTGCGCTGACCGGCCTGCGCAAACTGGGCCACGTGATCGAGCACAATAAGATCGATGGCGAGACCCGCTATGCGATTTCCGTGGTAACACCATAATGACCCGGCTTGATAAGAAGATGTGCTGATTACTGACGCCGGGCTTAGCGCCGATCACAAGGCCATGCCAGGTTAGGCAGGCGTAAGTGTCATCATCTGTCCGGCAGCGAACTGATTTTAAGGCCTTCGCATCAACCCTGCATGGCTTCCAGCTCCACGCCTCTCGTCTCATGCACCATAGCGCGAACGAAGAAGTACGAGATCAGCGCGAACACGGTATAAGCGCTGTAAGTCACCGGCAGTCCGATGTTCTTGGCGAGCCATGGGAAGCTGACGCTGACCGCGAAATTGGCTAGCCACTGCGCTGCCCCCGCAACAGCCAGTGCCGATCCACGCATCTGATTGGGGAACATCTCACCAAGCATGACCCACATGACCGGACCCCAACTCAGGTTGAAGAACACCACATAGATGTTTGCCGCATAGAGCGCGATCATGCCAACGCCGCCGGGCAGGGCCAGTTTGCCATCAACCATGCCCGCTTGGGCAAAACACCATGCCAGCGTGCCTAAAGTAGCCGCCATGCCTGCCGAGCCGATCAACAACAGAGGTCGGCGCCCAATCCGGTCAACCAACATGATCGAAACGAGGCACGCGGCGATCGAAACCGCGCCCGACAGAATGTTGATCTTGAGCGCATCTGCCTCACTAAAACCGACTGCCTGCCACAGCACCGCGCCGTAGTAGAAAACCACATTGATGCCGACGAGTTGCTGGAACACCGCCAGTCCGATGCCGACCCATATGATCGGCCTCCAGCCGCCTTCGGGTTTTTGGATGTCTTTCAGGCTTGGCGAGTGATCGGCGGCGAGTGATGCGGCGATTTCGGCGGCCTTGACCTTGGCCGAACCTGCGCCAAAAAGACTGGCAAGAACATGCTCGGCCTCAACATGACGACCCTTGGCGACCAGAAAGCGCGGGCTTTCGGGGATCAGCAGCAGTGTAACCAGGAACAAGAGCGCGGGCACGCCTTGCACCCAGAACATCCAACGCCACGCTGCATAGCCCCCCCAGAATGTGCCGAGTGACGATCCGGCGGACTGCGCCAGCCAGTAGTTGGCAAGGAACGCGCCGGTCAGGCCGAAAATGATCATCACCTGCTGCGCGCTCGACAGACGCCCACGAATATGCGCTGGAGTGACCTCGCTGATATAGGCGGGAGAAAGCACACTTGCTGCGCCTACAGCTGCCCCGGCAATGAAGCGTGCGACAGCCAGCACCGCCGCCGATGGCGCCGCGCCAGAAGCCAGAGCGCTGATCAGGAACAGCCCCGCCGCCAGCATCATCACCGTGCGTCGGCCCATAATATCGGCAAAGCGACCTGCCAGAAATGCGCCCAGCGCACAGCCGGGAAGCAGCGAACTGACCGTCAGCCCCAACTGTGTCTCATTCAGCCCGAACGTCTGTTTCAGGCCAGCTTGCGTGCCGTTGATTGCCCCGGAATCATAACCGAACATGAAGCCGCCGATCGTCGCCACCGCGACAATCAACCCAATGAAGCCAAGGTTCACTCGCTCACCCGAAGCGCTTGCCATATCCAGTCCCCGACCCAAAAATATCATTTTTTGAGAGCGCTAACATCGCGTTTGAGATCGCATAGTCAACCCCGTTTCAAGCAGTCAGCGTCGGAGGGCCATCAGAAGCACGCAGAATCAGTTCAAAGTTCAGGCGCTCATGCCGGGCGGGCGCGGTTCTTGATGCCGCCTTGCTGCGCAACACTTCGGCCAGCAGCGCAGTAGCTTGGCGGGCCATTTGGGCAATCGGCTGTCGGATCGTGGTCAATTCCGGCCAGATCGTCGTCGACATCGCGCTATCGTCAAAGCCGCAGACTGACAAATCGCCGGGAACATCAAGGTGGTGCCGGTGGGCGACCGCAACCGCAGCAGCGGCCATATCATCATTGCTGGCAAAAATCGCCGTCGGCCGCGGGGACAGCGCCAGCAGGACTTCGGCAGCATCCAGTCCAGACCGATAGGTGAAATCGCCGAGAGCAATCAATTCCGGTGCAACGGCATTCCCAGCCTCCGCCATCGCGCGCTCATACCCGGCGCGGCGCAGGGCGCTGGCGGTCTGGTTCGGGTTGCCGGTCACAAAGCCTATCCGCCGGTGCCCCTGGGCAATCAGGTGCGCAGCCATCGCATGGGCAGCGGCCTCGTCATCGATAGTCACCGCATGGGCATTGCTGGCGGCGCAGCCAGTAGCAATCTGCGCCATTGGCAAACCTTCGCGGGCCAATGCAGCGCGTAACGCCTGATCATCGCATAACGGCGGCGGCAGCAGGACCGCATCGACCCGGTGGGCCAACAAGCGCGAAGCCAGCGTCTTAGGGGTTTCCGCGCTGTCACAATATTCCACCAGCAATTGCACGTCGATCTGCGCTGCTTGCGCCAGACTGCCCATCAGGAATTCGCTTAAATAGGCCGCGCTCGGGTTGCTGTGCAGCAGAGCGATGCGGCATTGCCCACCACCCGCCAGACTGCGCGCAGCCGCATTGGGGACATAGCCAAGTGCGGCAACCGCAGCCTGCACCTTTTTACAGGTCGCTGCCTGCACGTTTGGTTCGCTGTTGATCACACGACTGACCGTCATCGTCGAGACGCCAGCGGCGCGCGCGACATCTGCCACGGTCGGCCCGCTGTGTCCCGTCCGCATCCGACGCGATCGTGTCGATGTGTGTTGATCGGCCTCCATGATGCTGTCCTAAGCCGCTCACAACATTATCCGCAAGTAGGTGCTTGCGCTCCGCTTATTGTTAGCGCTAACGTAAGCGCAATTACATGCGTCGCGGAGATCGCCAACATGTTTCTGGGACTGGACATAGGCACATCTGGCGTCAAGGCTGTCGTCTTGTCTGCGACCGGCGATTTGCTGGGGCAGACGAGTGCGCCGCTGACGGTCTCGCGCCTCCATGATTTATGGTCGGAACAAGCGCCCGATAACTGGTGGGCGGCGAGCGAGGCAGCGGTGTTTCTGCTTGATCCGGCCTTGCGCGCTAGTTTGCAAGGCATCGGCATCGCCGGGCAAATGCACGGGGCGACTCTACTGGGGGCAGACGACAGGCCGCTGCGCCCCGCGATCCTCTGGAACGATGGTCGCAGTTTTGCTGAATGTGCCGAGCTTGAGCGAGCCGAGCCAAACTCACGCAACATCACCGGCAACCTCGCCATGCCGGGCTTCACCGCGCCCAAGCTGCTATGGCTCAAGAACAACGAACCGGACCTGTTCGCAAAGATCCACACGGTGCTGCTGCCAAAGGATTATGTGCGCCTTTGCCTGACTGGCGACAAGGCTTCCGACATGGCCGACAGCGCGGGAACATTGTGGCTCGACGTCGCCGCGCGCGACTGGAGCGATGCTATGCTCGCGGCCACCGGACTCTCGCGCGATCACATGCCCCGACTGCATGAGGGCAACGCGATAACCGGGCATGTCCGCGCCGAAGTGGCGGCACGCTGGGGGATCGGCCAGGTGCCGGTAGTGGCAGGCGGTGGTGACAATGCCGCTGGCGCGGCTGGAGTCGGTGTCGTCAGCGACGGCGATGCGCTGCTGTCGCTTGGCACATCAGGGGTGATCTTCGTCGCCACGCGCGATTTCCGACCCAATCCGGCCCGGGCGGTCCATGCCTTCTGCCATAGCCTGCCGGATATGTGGCACCAGATGTCGGTCCACTTGTCCGCCGCCTCGTGCGTCGATTGGGCGGCAAAGCTGACCGGAGCAGGCGGCCCCGCTGCGCTGTTTGAACTGGCCGAACAAGCCGGCGCAGCATCAGGCTCCGAACTGTTCCTCCCCTACCTTTCCGGCGAGCGCACCCCCCACAACGATCCACACGTGCGCGGAGCGTTTCTGTGCCTTGACAACGAAACCAATCCTGCTCGCCTTGCCGCTGCCGTACTGGAAGGCGTGGCCTTTGCCTTGGCGGATGGGCTGGACGCACTGCGCGAGGCTGGCACGCATATCGAGGAATTGTCCGCCATCGGCGGCGGCGCGCGCTCACGCTATTGGGGCAGTATCATCGCCGCCTCGCTGAACGTGCGGCTGGTCTTTCTCGAAGGCGGCGAGGTCGGCCCGGCTTTAGGCGCGGCCAAGCTGGCGCAGATGGCGGTCACCGGCATGGACGCCGCCACGGTCTGCACCCGCCCGCCGATATCGCAAGTGATCGAGGCAGACGCCGCATTGGCCGAACGCCTAGCCCCGAAACTTGCCAAATTCCGCCGCGCTTATGCCGCAATCCGTGATCTTTGAAAGGTAACCCCGCCATGTCCGCTGACTATTTCGCCCCGTTCCCAACCGTCTGCTATGAAGGGCCGGACAGCACCAAAGACCTCGCCTATCGCTGGTACGACAAGGA
>JANNZB010000327.1:0-9346 GCA_031410395.1 Novosphingobium sp. | reverse complement strand
CCGGCGAGCTCGAATTTCAGCACAAGATACCCAGCAAGGAACAGCTTGCTGAATTCCTCAGCCATCTTTGATCGACGACAGACAGGAGCAATATCACTTTCCCTACGGGAATGCATTGCTGCTCGTAAATGAAAGGTCGCTACGCGCTTCTCCTCGCGAAAGCAGAAGGACCAAAATCCACTGGTAACATCCGTCGATGCCAGCTGAACAACGGCGGCATTCTGGATCGGTTGTTGGCATGCCTGATGACCGGGAAGAGGGCGCGAAGCCGACATTGGGTCTCCTCCTAACGAAGGGCAGCTTACGCGATCAGGCCCCTAAAAGCTGCCTGTCGGCACCGTCCGACAAAGGCGACATTCCATTGGACTTCCTGCGCATCGCAAGCATTGGTGCTACGAGTGAATCGCGGCCCTGCACTGCGGCCGCCGCCCTGACCGACACGATCGGCAGGGCCTTGGATGGTGGGAGCAGAGATTGTCGCTCCTCCAAACCGGAGAATCACCCATGAATTCGACTCTCGAACCTAAGCTCGCCACCAAACGCCCGCGCAAGATGGCCCGTGAACCAAAGATCGAAACTGCTAGCGCCGTACCAAAGCGTTTGACCAAGGCAGACCTGATTGTGGCGATGCTGACCAACATCGGTGGCGCGACACTGAATGAGCTGATTGCAGCGACAAGTTGGCTGCCTCACACCACCCGGGCTGCGCTCACTGGGCTTAAGAAGAAGGGCTACGCAGTCACGAGCGAAAAGCACGAAGGTATTCGGCGCTATCGCATCGAAGGCGGAGCGATTTGATGGGCTGGCTAGGTACCGATCTCGAACGGATCGCTGCCCTCAGTGGCGACACCTTGGCTTCGGCGTGGACGAGTACGTTCGCAACGCCGACGCCGGAGGTGGCGCCTTCGCTGTTACGGCGGGCGCTGGCGCATGAGCGCCAAGAACGCAAGTTCGGCGGACTGTCCCTGGTCGTCCATAAGCAGCTTGAGGCTGTATCAGCAGACGAAACCACTGCCATGCCAGTACCGCCAATGAAGCTGAAAGCAGGAACCCGGCTGATGCGCGAGTGGAACGGAACAATGTACACCGTGCTGGTTACTACTGACGGATTCTCCTTTGGCGGCAAGACATGGCGCTCTTTGTCGATGATCGCCCGCCATATCACTGGGGCACAATGGTCCGGCCCTCGCTTCTTCGGTCTCAAGCGAGCCAACAAAGTATGAGCCGAACGAGTCCCCCGCCCGTGCGCTGCGCAATCTACACCCGCAAATCGACCGAAGAAGGTTTGGAGCAAGCGTTCAACAGTCTCGATGCCCAGCGTGAGGCTTGCGCAGCCTATGTCATGTCACAGCAGCACGAGGGCTGGATCTTGCTGCCGGACTTCTATGACGACGGCGGCATCTCGGGCGGTACTATGGACCGACCCGCCATGCAGCGACTGCTGGCCGATGTGCGCGAAGGAAAGGTCGACGTCATCGTCGTCTATAAGGTCGACCGCCTGACCCGGCGGCTGATCGACTTCGCCAAGATCGTCGAAGTGCTCGATGAGGCTGGTGCCAGCTTTGTGAGCGTGACGCAGGCGTTCAATACAACCAACTCGATGGGCCGACTGACGCTCAATGTCCTGCTGTCCTTTGCCCAGTTCGAGCGCGAAGTCACTGGCGAGCGGATTCGCGACAAGATCGCCGCTTCGAAGCGCAAAGGCATGTGGATGGGCGGCCCGATACCGATCGGTTATGATGTCGCTGAACGTAAGCTTGTGATCAATCCCGCTGAAGCTGACATGGTCCGTCTGATCTTTACCCGGTACCTGACTGCCCAATCGTTCGATGCGCTCGCTGCTGATCTCGCCAGGCGGGGCGTTCAGTCCAGGCAAAGAATGACCCGCGCCGGTCGCGCATTCGGGGGAACGCCATTCCGCCCTGGTGGTCTGCGGCACATCCTGGCCAACCGCATCTATCTGGGCGAGGTCAATCACAAAGGTCAAATCCATCCCGGCGAGCACGATCCCATTATCGACCGGCTGCTCTGGGACGAAGTCCGAGCCCGCTTGAGTGCCGCTTCAAAGCGGCCTCGCACAGGTTATGTCAGCCCACTTGCGGGCCGTATATTCGACGCTGAAGGCCAGCGCCTCTACAGCGCCCACGGCAAGAAGCAGAGCAAGCGATACAGCTACTATGTCAGCAGTACTCGCGATAATCGCGATGGCTGGCGGCTGCCTGCGGCCGATATCGAAGTGCTGGTCCAACAGTCCCTTGCCAGCTTCCTTTCCGATCCGGTCAGGATCAGCGGCGAGCTGGGTTCGATCAGCCTGACGGACATGGCCAATCTAAAGGCGGCTCACTTGGTGCCATGTCCCGGAAACATGACCTCCCTGCGGGAAACCCTGGATTTACTTGATGCCCGGATTTCGATCGACATGCATTCGCTCATGATCGAACTCAATCGCAGCCACCTTGTCGAAGCAATCAAGGCGGGCGGGCCTGCTGGGCTTCTTGGGGACCCCATCGTACTGGTCACACCAGTATCGCTCAAGCGGCGGGGGATTGAACTCCGGCTGGTCTACACCGCGCCAGATGCGCGACCGGCCAACCGCGACCCCCACCTCGTCGATCTGATTCGTCGTAGTTGGGCAGCCTGGAAGAAACTGACCGCCCAGCCACGGTCGACCAACCCGGTCGAACGCAGCCATCTGGTCCGTTTGGCGCGTCTCCGCTTTTTGGCCCCCGACATTACTCTGGCGATTGTCGAAGGGCGGCAACCTGTGGAGCTGACTGCCCGCACGCTGCTGCGTTGCGGCGAGCTTCCAGTTGATTGGAATGAACAGCGCCAGCTGCTGGGCTTCGCCTGAACCGCCCAACTCCAATTCATTCACTGCCAAACCACCACAGGACACGAAAATCGCCCTCTGAGATTTGCGACCCGAGATACCGCCTGATCGGGCCCAAAGACCCCGTCTCTGTCCTGTCGCCAAACACATGGCCCGGCAAACCGCGCGGTTTCCCGCCGGTTTCCCCGGAGGGGAGGCATTTAAGCAACAAAATCAAGAAGTTAGCAGTGTAATGGTGCTGCTGGGGAGGATTGAACTCCCGACCTCAGCCTTACCAAGGATGCGCTCTACCACTGAGCTACAGCAGCCAACCATTTCACTTGCCCGCCGCCACCGGGGTGGCCGGGCAGGCGCGGGCTATTGTCCGCTAGGGTTGTTAATGTCAAGGCGGCCTTGAGCCAAAAGCCATTTGCCAGCATGGGTCACGCATGAACGATCCCGCACTTTCGCGCGAAGAGCGCCTTGCCGCCAAGCTGCGCGAGAATTTGCGCCGCCGCAAGGCGCAGGCGCGTGACCGTAAAGACGAGACCGCGCCGGCCCTTCCCAAGTCGCCGCCCAGCGGTTAGGAGCGGCGCTTCCTGGAAGCCTTGGGGGATTTCTAACCGTGCCGCGCCTGATTCTCGTTCGCCACGGCCAGAGCCAGTGGAACCTGGAAAACCGCTTCACCGGCTGGTGGGATGTCAACCTTACCGAAAAGGGCGAGGCCGAGGCGCGTGCGGCGGGGCACTTGCTGGCAGAAAAAGCCATGCTGCCGACGGTTGCCTTTACATCGTTGCAAACCCGGGCGATCCGCACCCTGCATCTGGCGCTTGATGCGGCGGGCCGTAGCTGGATCCCCGAGACCAAAGACTGGCGGCTGAACGAGCGGCACTATGGCGGGCTGACCGGCCTCGACAAGGCCGAGACAGCGGCCAAGCACGGCGAAGATCAGGTCAAGATATGGCGGCGTTCGTTTGATATTCCGCCGCCGGTGCTCGAAGCTGGTTCGCAATTCGATCTGGCGAGCGATGCGCGCTATGCCGGGATCGCCATCCCTTCAACCGAGAGTCTGAAGGATACCATCGCGCGGGTGTTGCCGTACTATGAGTTGGCCATTGTTCCCAAGCTGCTTGCCGAGGAAACCGTGCTGATCGCCGCCCACGGCAATAGCTTGCGGGCGCTGGTCAAGCACCTTTCGGGCATTTCGGATGACGAGATTACCGGGCTGGAAATCCCAACCGGCCAGCCGATCATCTATGAAATCGATGCCGATCTCAACGCCACCGAGCGTTACTATTTGTCGGAGCGCTGAGCATGGCCGCCAACCCGCTCGTAGCAATCGTCATGGGCAGCCAGTCCGACTGGGCAACGATGAAGGGTGCCGCCGATTCGCTCGATAGGCTCGGCGTGGCGCATGATGTGCGCATTGTCTCAGCCCACCGCACGCCTGATCGGCTGGTCAAATTCGCCAAGGGCGCGGAGGCCGAGGGCTTCAAGGTTATCATCGCCGGAGCGGGCGGCGCCGCGCATTTGCCCGGCATGGTCGCCAGCATGACGCATCTGCCGGTGCTCGGCGTGCCGGTGCAGTCCAAGGCGCTTTCGGGGCAGGATTCGCTGCTTTCCATCGTTCAGATGCCTGCGGGGATTCCGGTCGGCACGCTGGCGATTGGCGAGGCGGGAGCGATCAACGCCGGGCTGCTCGCGGCGGCGATTCTGGCCATCACTGATCCCGCTCTCACCGAGCGGCTCAAGGCCTATCGCGCTGCGCAGAGTGAAGGCGTGGCGGAAAGGCCGGCTTGAGGTGGCGGTTTGGGAGAGGTTTGTGCGGGTCCTTAGACAGGCTCAGGATGAGCGGGCGTGGGAGTTCTGGGAGAGGATCAGTTTCTGTCCCACACTACAAACCCCGCTCATCCTGAGCCTGTCGAAGGACCCGCGCAGGTCATGCTCCACATGATCCCCCCCGGCGAAACCATCGGCATCCTCGGCGGAGGGCAGCTTGGCCGGATGCTGACAATGGCCGCAGCCCAGCTTGGCTATCGCGCCCACATTTACGCGCCCGAGCCCAAGAGCATCGCCGCCGAAATGTGCAGCGGTTTTACCTGCGCTGCATGGGACGATGCCGAGGCGCTTGCCACGTTCTCCGCTGACTGCGCGGTGATCACCTATGAGTTCGAGAACGTCCCCGTCGCGCCGCTCACTGCGCTGGGCACTACCCCTCTGCTTG
The DNA here is from genome assembly GCA_031410395.1 of Novosphingobium sp. Classification (GTDB taxonomy): domain Bacteria; phylum Pseudomonadota; class Alphaproteobacteria; order Sphingomonadales; family Sphingomonadaceae; genus Novosphingobium. Next base: position 4,313 of record JANNZB010000327.1, on the reverse strand, counting down.
CCCACCCGCGTGCACTGGAAATTGCGCAGGACCGGGTGAGCGAGAAGCGCTTTGTCGAAAAGCTGGGTGGAAACCCTGCGCGCTGGGCTGCGGTCGAATCACCTGCTGATCTGACTGCCGCCATTGCCACCATCGGCACCCCCGGTGTGCTCAAGACGCGGCGCGAAGGCTATGACGGCAAGGGCCAGTGGCGGATCATGACTCCCGGCGATGCCGAAGCACTGGACCTTCCGGCAACTCCGCTGGTCTATGAACAGTTCGTCGAATTCAGCGCCGAATTTTCCGTGCTGTTGTGCAGAGGCGGCGATGGCGACATCCGGTTCTGGGACACACCCGAAAACGTCCACAAGGGCGGCATCCTCGCCACCTCGACGCTCCCAGCAACGGCCTTCGTCCAGGGTCAGGTGGCAGAAGCCCGCGCTCTCGCCCGCAAGGTCGCCGAAGCGCTGGACTATGTTGGCGTACTCACGCTCGAATTCTTCGCCACCGATGCCGGCCCGGTGTTCAACGAAATGGCCCCGCGCGTCCACAATTCGGGCCACTGGACCATCGAAGGCGCGATCACCAGCCAGTTCGAGAATCACATCCGCGCGATCTGCGGGCTTCCGCTCGGCGATACTGCGATGGCGGCGAGCGGGGTGGTGATGCACAATCTGATCGGCGATGAGGTTCACGATTGGGCAGAAATCCTGCGCGATCCGGCCAACCACCTTCACCTTTACGGCAAGGCCGCGGTGCGGCCAGGTCGAAAGATGGGCCATGTCACGCGGTTGGTGCTGGAATGAGCGCCGAGTTGTTCCTGATCTATGCCCGCGCCGATAATGGCGTGATCGGCAATAAGGGCGGCCTGCCGTGGCACCTGCCCGCTGACCTCAAGCATTTCAAGGCGCTGACAACCGGCAAGGCGATGATCATGGGGCGCAAGACCTTTGATTCGTTCCCCGCGCCGCTGCCCGGTCGCCGTCATATCGTGCTTACGCGTGACGCCACGTGGCGGGCGCATGGGGCAGAGGTTGCGGGGACACTGCAAGAGGCACTGGCGCTCGCGGGCGACGCCCCGGTGGCGGTGATCGGCGGTGCAGAAATTTACGCGCAATTCTTGCCGCTCGCCGAATGGATCGAACTCACCGAAGTGCACGGCATGTTCGAAGGCGACACCCACATGGCTCCGCTCGGCCCAGAATGGCACGAGATTGCCCGCGAAGACCATCCATCGGTGGACGGCAAACCTGCCTATGCTTTTGTTACGCTGCGCCGGACCCTATAGCTGGCCGCGCAATGATCCGCCTCGATTCCCGCCAGCCGATTCCGGACGCGCTCAAGGGCGGCATTGTCGCGCTGGGCAATTTCGACGGCTTCCATCTTGGCCATCAGGCGGTGGTGGGCGAGGCGATTGGCTGGGCGAAGGCTGAAGGCCGCCCGGCGATCATCGCCACTTTCGATCCGCACCCGGTGCGCTTTTTCAAGCCCGACGCGGAACCCTTCCGCCTGACCACGCTCGATCAAAGGCAGGATCTGTTCGCCACCGCCGGGGCCGACGCGATGCTGGTGATCCAGTTCGATGCCGATGTTGCTAGAATGACCGCGCGCGAATGGATCGAGGACGGGCTTGCCGGTCATCTCGGGGCGGTCGGCGTGGTGACGGGTGAAGACTTCACCTTCGGCAAAGGGCGCGTCGGCAACCCGCAGGTGCTGCATGATATCGGCGGCGAATTGGGCATTGCCACGCGAACCGTTGGCCCGGTGAACGATGCGTCCGGTCCTGTATCTTCCAGCCGCATCCGCCACGCACTTCAAGCCGGAGACAGCGCTGAAGCCGCCCGCATGCTCACCCGGCCTTTTGCGATTCGCGGAATCGTACAGCACGGTGACAAGAACGGCCGTCTGCTCGGCTTCCCCACCGCCAATCTCGACATGGGCACCTACCTGCGCCCGCGCTACGGGATCTATGCGGTGCGGGGGCGATTGCCGGATGGGCGCGTGCTGGATGGCGCGGCAAACCTTGGCGTGCGCCCGAGCTTCGATCCGCCGAGGGAACTGCTCGAACCGCACTTCTTCGATTTCGACGGTGATCTTTATGGGCAGGAGATCGAAGTGGCATTCCACCACTTCCTGCGCGGTGAGGAAAAGTTCGATTCGATGGACGCGCTGATGACCCAAATGGCGCGGGATTGCGATGCGGCCAGGGTGGTGCTGACCGATAGGTAAAAGTTGGTTTCGCGCAGAGGCGCGGAGATACTGTGCGCGCCGCAGGCTCCCTCGTTGATTGCAATCTCACGATTACCGCAACGCTTGAATGGGAGGGCGGCTCCGCCGCGAGTGTAATCTCTCCGCGCCTCCGCGCCTCTGCGCGAACCAAAAATTGCGCAACCGTGCCGCCCTCGCTAAGGCCCGCCTCCATATGACTGAACAGCGCGACTATCGAGACACCGTCTTCCTGCCGAAGACTGACTTCCCCATGAAGGCCGGGCTCCCGCAAAAGGAGCCGGGCATTCTCGCGCGCTGGCAGGCGGATGGGCTGTATGAGCAACTGCGGCAGGCACGCGAAGGCCGCGAAAAGTTCATCCTTCACGATGGCCCGCCCTATGCCAACGGCGATATGCACATCGGCCACGCGCTCAACCATATCCTCAAAGACATGGTCTGCCGCACGCAGAACCTGCTCGGCAAGGACGCCCCTTACGTGCCGGGGTGGGATTGCCACGGGCTGCCGATCGAGTGGAAGGTCGAGGAGCAATACCGCAAGAAGAAGCTCGACAAGGACCAGGTCGATCCCATCGAGTTCCGCGCCGAATGCCGCGCCTATGCGCAAGGCTGGGTCGACGTGCAGCGCGAGCAATTGAAGCGGCTGGGCATCAATGCCGACTGGGATCATCCCTACCTGACGATGGACGCGCAGGCCGAGGGCACGATTGTCGCCGAGCTTTTGAAGTTTGCAGAATCGGGCCAGCTTTATCGCGGGGCCAAGCCGGTGATGTGGTCGCCAGTCGAAAAGACCGCGCTGGCCGAGGCTGAGGTTGAGTACGAAGATATTGTCTCGACGCAGATCGATGTGGCGTTTGAGATTGTGGAGAGCGCGTTTCCGGAATTGGTCGGCGCATATGCGCTAATCTGGACAACTACGCCTTGGACGATCCCCGTCAATCAGGCGATCGCTTATGGACCCGACATTGAATATGTCTTGGTGCATTATGGCGACCGCAGATACCTGGTCGCCGAGGACCTCTGTTACGCCCTGTCACTTCGCACCGGAGCTAATGAGAAAGGCACTGGTGCTCCCGAAAGTGGCGCGACCAATATAACGATCTACAAAGGCTCCGACCTCGCCGGAACCATCGCCCGTCACCCGATGCACGAACTCGGCGGGTTCTTCGCCAAACCACGCCCCTTCCTGCCCGGCGATTTCGTCACCACCGACAGCGGCACCGGCCTTGTCCACATGGCCCCCGATCATGGCGAGGACGACTTTGCCCTGTGCAAGGCCCACGGCATCGAGCCGGTCTTCGCGGTGGAAGGCGACGGCAAGTACCGCGCTGACTGGGCTTGGCTCGGCGGCCAAGGATCGGTCATCAACCCCAAGTTCAACGCGCCCGATGGCCCAATCTGCGAAGCCCTGCGCGAAGTGGGCGGCTTGCTGGCGGCCTCTGCGGACTACAAGCATTCCTACCCGCATTCGTGGCGGTCCAAGGCCAAGGTGATCTATCGCTGCACGCCGCAGTGGTTCGTGCCGATGGACCGCCCGGTCGATCTGCCGCACGCAAAAACCCGCGCTGAAAAGGGCTGGGAGAATGAAGGCGGGGCGGTGCTGCATGACACTGCGACGCTGCGCCAGATCGCGGTACAGGCCATCGCCGACACGCGGTTCGTCCCCGAAAAGGGCCGCAACCGGCTCGGCTCGATGGTCGAAGGGCGGCCCGACTGGGTGCTCAGCCGCCAGCGCGCCTGGGGCGTGCCGATCACGCTGTTCGTCAAGCTCGGCACCAACCAATACCTTGACGATCCCGCGGTCAACGCGCGAATCGTCGCGGCGGTGAAGGCCGACGGTGTCGATGCGTGGAGCGATGCCCGCGCGCAGGAATACCTTGGCAGCGACTACAACGCCGACGATTACGAACGCGTCACCGACATTCTCGACGTGTGGTTCGACAGCGGCTGCACCCAGGCGTTCGTGCTGGAAAGCGGGCGCTGGCCGGAGCTGCGCTGGCCCGCCGACCTGTATCTCGAAGGCTCCGACCAGCATCGCGGCTGGTTCCAGTCATCGCTGCTGGAGTCCTGCGGCACGCGCGGGCGGGCGCCGTATGACGCGGTGCTGA
>JANNZB010000326.1:0-1972 GCA_031410395.1 Novosphingobium sp. | reverse complement strand
ATCACCGAGAACCGTGTGCGGGGTGTCCTTCGCGCGCTCAATATCGATCATCGCGTCGCGGAAATCGTGGCTCGCCTCTGCTGCTTCAACGGTTATCTACCTCAGGGCGCGCCCACAAGCCCGGTTCTTTCCAACATGATTTGCTACCGCCTGGACACCGAGCTGCTGCGCGTCGCGAAGGGTGCTCGGGCGATCTACACGCGCTATGCGGACGACATCAGCTTCTCGAGCTACCAGCCGCCTGCGCCGCTCTTCGACGGAACCCTGCCTGAGGTTGGCCGCTTTTCGCCCGATCTGCTCGCGCCGACGCTGCGGGGCACGTTTCAGACAAACGGCTTCATCATCAATTCCGACAAGGCTCATTATGCCGACCGCAACTCGCGGCGGATCATCACCGGCGTCAAGATCAACTCCGGACTAAACCTCGACCGCCGCTTCGTACGTCACATCCGCGCCCTTCTGCACTCGATCGAGACGCTGGGCCTGGCCGACGCCCAGGCGAAATTTGTCGAAAAGGGGGGCAAGGACAGCCTCTCGGCACACCTACGCGGGAAGATCTCCTACGTTAGCCACCTCAAAGGCGCGATTGATCCGGTCGTCCGCACGCTGGCCTTGCGCTACAACAGGAGCTTCCCGGCAAAGCCGATCAAGCTGAGGAACAGCGCGACCGGGCGGTCTGGGTGGTCGACCATCCCGATCAATATGGCAGCGCCTTCTTTCTCAAAGGCGTGGGCCTGATAACCGCGGCGCACTGCGTCATGGGACTGGATGAGGCGGAGCTGCTCCACCCGTCGAAGCACACGACCTTGTTTAAGGCCAAGGTGCTGAAGCGGGACGATCACCGTGATCTTGCGATCCTCGACCACTCAGCGATCCCTGCTACCGAATATTTCGAGCTCGACGTGGCATCCCAGAACATAGCGGTGGGCGATGCGGTGACCGCCTGCGGCTATCCCCATTGGGCACCGGGTGACCGGCTTAATCAGCGGCCCGGACATGTCAGCCTGCTCACGCCGAAGGCCGGCGTCCGAAAGATCGAGGTCACGCAGGCGCTGACGCAAGGCATGTCCGGCGGGCCAGTTCTTGATGGCCGCGCTGAAGTGGTGGGCATCATTTACAAGGGCGGTCCCGATGAAGGTCGCCAGCTAGCCACCGATCTCCGCGAACTTCAAAAGTGGCTCGAGGAATGATTGTCCCCCTCTTCAAAGAGATGCACTGCGGTGACGGGATCGGTTTGAGCCAACCGTTGCGTTTGAGATTTGGACAGGACCTAGAGCTGTCAAACTGACGCGTAATGCAGATCCTCGTATACACTTTCGAATACACGCATGCCGTGGCCTCACGAACTGGCGTTCAACCGAGGGTTGGGTACGCTTAACCCCATGCTCTCGTGGCAGAGGGTCGAGCAGCAGCCGAGAGGTGGCTTTTACCCACACCTTCATCCGGCATCCTCCAACTAAATCGATGGTTGGGGCGTTCGGTCGGCGTTGAGCTTGTCGGCGACGTAGCTCTGCCCGTTTTCAATTTTGAAGATTTCGAACAGGCCGGTCGCCTCGAACAGGCGTGGGAAATTTTTCATGCCGTAATTCCGTGGATCGATTGACGACTGTCGCTTGGCAGCGCTGCCGGCCGCGGACATCGCCGCCCATCCGTCATCCCAGGCGGAGGCTTCAACCGCTCCCCGCAATATCGTTACGAGCGCGGCATCCTGAGAGAGCCGACTCGCTAGCGCTTTGGCGTGCGTTGCGGCAAGGTCTGCCTTCGCCGCGGCATTCTTCGGCCGTTTAGGCCCATCAACCATCTCGTCTACGGAAGCCGTCGAGCCGGCATCCGACAAGCTGTCGAGATAAAGGAAAGTGGTGCAGGCGTTGACAAAAGGATCAGGCGTCTTGCGTTCGCCAAACCCGTATACATCATGGCCATTAGCTTTCAGCTGCATGATTAGCGGCGTGAAATCGGCATCGCTCGATGC
>JANNZB010000325.1:0-4940 GCA_031410395.1 Novosphingobium sp. | reverse complement strand
CGCGGTTGCCGTCGGTTATCGAATCGCCCAGCGTCACGATGACATGCGGCGGCGCATCCGTGAGGACCGATACGCCTGTCACCAGCGGTCTGCCCTTCATCGATGTTGGATGATCAAAGGCTTCCTGCATGGCCTGGTTGCCCGCAGCCTGGGCGAAGCCTGCGCCTCCGCGTCGTTCATTCACCATCGGCTCCGCCAAAGCGACACTGACCAGCAGCTCGCTGCTCGGCTTGACCAGCAAACTGACCGGATCGCTGAGCATGGGAGCGCCCGGAGGGATCGTGACACAGGCGGCGCCAGCGAAGGTCAGCGCACGCAGCGAGCCTTCTTGCGCGACGAAGCCGCCAGCCAGTCCAACTCCAGCCAGTCCCACCGATGCAGCGCCGAGCCGGATCGGGACAGTGCCCTCTTCATTGGACAGCCTTATCCGAAGCTGGCCGCCTGCGGCCTGCACCGTGACGCGATAGCGCACAGTGCCAAAGACCGCTTCGCGGGTCAGTTCGGGCAGCAGTTTTTCCCGGGGCATGTGCCAATTCTCGGCGGCAAACTTCAGGAAACGTTCGGAAGGTGCTTCATAAGAGGCCGGGCTGGATTGAAAGGCCTCTCGCCACACCGGTTTTGCATGCGCAACACCGCCGGTGGAGAGCGACACCGCTACAATCAAGATGCCAGCCAGCCGTCTGATCATCGATTAAGTCCTTCCTCAATCCACTATTAGAATCAATGCTCTAATATTGGCCAGTGGGCGACGTTAGTAAATTCGGCTGCCACGCGATCTCTGCTCCGCATCAAGCCTGCGCTGGACAGCCCAATGGCAGAACGGTGCGGTTCACCGGGCCTTCGCACTAGCGGCCATGGTGAGAACATCGGCAGCAGCGATGGATTCGTAGCCGGCCAACAGGGGCTGCGAGCGGGCGATGATGCTCTGCATTGCCGGTGTTTCGAGGGCGGCAGCGTGGCTCGCTTCGTCTTTCCAGACCTCAATGGTCCAGAACACATTGCGGTCCTTCGTGTCCTGAGCTGTGCTGAAGTACAGGCAGCCGTGATGCAACGGTTGGCGCTCGGTCAAAACCGCGCGCAATGCGCCCCCCTTGCCCGGACGGGCCCGCAGCTGCGCAACGTAGGTGATCGGAACGTCGTCCTCCCCGCTGGCCCTGGCTAGTTCGCCCTGCACAGCAACGCTTGCCGCGATTGGCAAAAGCATCGCGACCCGGCGTGACACGTCGAAAGATTTGCTCGGGCCGAAAATCGTTGAGCGTGCTGCCATGTTCTCTCCAATGACTCGAGCGATTTTGCGAAGCACGTTGGCCGGGCCGCGATCAGCGACAGTCTCTTTGAACCAGCGTTTGCCAAATGAGAAGAGACATTCTAGTTTTGTGAAGATTGCCCTAGCACGAAGTGGATACTGTCTTGCACAAAAACCTGCTCGGAATGGCCATGGCCTTTGCGGCACTGCCGGTTCCGGTTGCCGCAGCCGCCGAGCCGCTCCCCGCACTGCGCGATCGTCAGTTGCTGGTGGACGGCAAGCCCTATCTGGCGCTGGGTGGCGAGCTCCACAATTCGAGCGCTTCCAGCCCGGACTACATGACCCCGGTGTGGGGCAAGCTTCAGGCCATGCACGTTCGCACGGTGGTCTCAACCGTGTCCTGGGAGGACTCGGAGCCAAAGGAAGGCCGATTCGACTTCAGCCTTGTCGACGCGCAGATCGCCGAGGCGCGCAAGCGCGACATGCGGATCGTGCTCATCTGGTTCGGGGCCTTCAAGAATGCTTCGTCAACCTATGCGCCAGCATGGGTCCGCGCGAACACATCGCGCTTCCCCCGTGCGATCGCCAAGGGCGCATTGAAGGAGGTATTCACCTACCCGGGCGCCATGCCCAAGCCGGTGCTGTCAGTGTTTTCGCCCGAATTGCTCAAGGTCGATCGCAAGGCTTTCGTGGCATTGATGAAGCATCTGGCTACAGCCGACGCGGATCACCGCGTGATCATGGTGCAGGTAAACAACGAATCCGGTCTGCTGCGCGACAGCCGCGATCGTTCGGCTCCAGCAGAAGCGGCTTGGAAGACCTCGGTGCCGACCGAACTGCTCCGGTACCTTGCCGCAAATCGTACCGCCCTCAAACCCGAGCTCGATGCCTTGTGGGCCCGTCAGGGTCGCCGGCTGTCCGGCACGTGGGCCGAGGTATTCGGAACCGACTGGCAGGCCGACGAGGTTTTCATGGCCTGGCACTTTGCCCGCTACATGGATGCTCTGGCCGTGGCGGGCAAAAAGGAACTCATGCTGCCGATGTATGCCAATGGCTGGCTGGGTCCGCAGGAAGGTCAGCCGACGGCGGGGCAATATCCCAGCGGGGGGCCCGCGCGGCGCGTGCTCGATGTCTGGCGTGCAGCGGCGCCTTCGCTCGATATGCTCTCACCCGACATCTACACGCCCAACGTCAAGGAGGTGCTGGCCGACTACGATCATGCGGGAAACCCGGTGTTCGTGCCCGAGGCCGAATTTCGCACAGGGAACTTGTTCTGGGCGCTCGGGCAGCATCGCGCGATCGGTTACTCGGTTTTCGGGATCGAGGATGGGCGGGTCGATAGCCAACTCGCGCAGGCTTTGTCCCAGCTTTCCGGCATGGACGAGGTGATTGCGCGCGCGCAGGCAGAGGGACGCATTGCGGGGGTTCTGCTCGACGACGGCAAGCCCGCTGTGATCAAGCTGGGCGGCTACAGCATCACGGTTCAGGAGACGATGGGACTGCTGCGGCAAATGCTGCTCGACGTCGGCCTGCAGGCACCCCCGCCGCCGCCGCCACTCCCCAGCGAGACGGAAGGGCCGATGGCCCGGCCTGCGCCGGGCGATGGGCGGGCATTCGGCATCATCATCGCCGAAGGGAACGACACATTCCTGATCGTCGGCAAGGGCTTTACCGCCGACTTCTCCAAGGGCGTGGTGCTCGCCGAACTTGACCGGGTCGAAGAAGGTCGCATCACGGCCGAAGGCTGGACGCCCGGCCGAATCCTAAACGGTGACGAACGGCTGAGCATCATTCCGACTGACCGCGTCGGCACGATCCGGGTCAGGCTGATGCCGCCGGGTTGAGCGCATCGCTGTTTCCACCTTCCGCCTTCATCATCTGCATCAAGCGCCGCCGCGCCAGGATGGCGGCCTTGTCCGACGCAAGGATCAAGGGTCGCAGCTGCCAGAAATCGGCATCACCGATCGCCTCGGCTTGAGCAGAAATCATCGGCTCGTCCTCTTCCAGGAAAACCCGGCGCGCCATCGCTTCGGCCTCGGGCCCTGGCTCGTGCGTGAAGAAGTAGTGGGTTGAGCGCCCGCTTTCCGGCGTCAGTATATGCGGGTTGGCCATCGGCGGCACCAGCAAGCTGTCCGATACCGCGCGCCGGACATTGATGAACAACGCAAGATTGCTCGGTGCATGCCAACGGATATGCAGCGCCTGGTTGATGCGTTCCCCCGCTTCCAGCATTCCGGCAGCCCAACCGGGTGGCGGCGCATCGGTCATGTCCCATTTGTTCCAGATCGCACCGGTGGCATCCTGCTCGACGGTCTGCACACCGTGCGTGAACATCGATCCGTTGGTGCCGAAGCTCTCGACGTGGAGGAACTCCGCGTGACTAAGGTCGAGCAGGTTGTCCGCGATCAGCTGGTAATTGACCATCATGAGATAGTGCGCGCGATCAACGGGCGCGCCGGCATCGATGAACGCGAAGTCCGGTATGGTGGCTTCATCGGCCAAGTCCGGATCGCCCGGCCAGAACCACAGCCCCCCATGGCGCTCGATGATCGGACACGTTGAGACGCTGGCACCGTGAGGCACGGCTCCAAAGCGATTGTGAACGCACTGGCCGTGACCATCGAAAGTCAGGCCATGATAGCCGCAAGATATGCGCCCATCTTCCAAACGACCGCGGCTGAGTGGGACGAAACGATGGGGACAGCGATCCTCGAGCATCGCCCAGGTGCCGTCCGGAGACTTGAACAGAAGCCACGGCTTGCCCAGCAAGGTTCGCGTGAGCATTCCTCCGACGGGAACTTCGCTGCCCCAGGCGGCCATATACCAGACGTTTCGGACAAATTCGGTCATCGCAAGTCTCCTCGATCGGAGCAAGCATGCGACGCATTCATCGGCCGCATGCTCAACCCCACACGCGGGCGCGCCCGCATTGCTTCTGGGGCCTGCAGCCGGCGCCGGAGCGTCGTCCCAGATCAGCCAAGGCTGATCACCAGGCGGTCGTCCGACCAGCGGACGCGCCTCAGTTAATTGGAACAGACGTTTTAGTCAACGCTGCGCCGTGATATCTGGCTCGGCAGCGCCCAATGAATGCCACGCTTATTCTTTCTCAGCGGACGTTTGTCCGGTGTTCGCGAAGGGCAAGAATTGCTCGCTTGAAGTCACGCGGATACCCGACTGCTGAGGTCCGCTTTGCTCGAAGTGGAGCCCGAAAGCGGACTGACAACAAACCACCACACTCAGACTTACAGACGCCTACAGCTGCGTTCTTGAACGAATGGCCGCAATCGGGGTTGTCGATGGCAACACGCAACGTCTTATCTTCCGTGCCGTCGAGGTAACCGCCGAGATGGCACTGTCAAGGCTAATGCACCGCTGTTTTCCAATGAGGTTAGCGACGGATTCAAACTCCCGTAGTTCTACAAATTGACCACGATTGTGCTGCCTTTGTTCCCAATAAGAGCTCTGTAAACATAACTCAGGCCCGCCGATTTTGCCGTCAACGAACCAGGTGCTGGTTAGTCTGACAGTGCCCTCTGACCTTCTCCGCAATTCTGCGTTCGGCTGTTTATCGCAACACATTTGGAACGCTCGACTTCTATTATCAGGTCGCACGGACAGGTAACGGCACGATCGGCAACCAGATGATCGATGCTTTCACGGCAGCCGACTTTTCGGGTTTCCTTGTTGACGGTTT
>JANNZB010000324.1:0-1725 GCA_031410395.1 Novosphingobium sp. | reverse complement strand
TCGGGTGCGCAACTGGTGCTCAAGGGGCAGACCGGCACATCCAACGGCTTTGTCCTTGATGCCAGCGAGACGCCGGGTGATTCTGGCCTCGCCGCGCTGGCATGGGAGCCGGCAGGTGAAGCTTCGCGGCTCAAAGCGGGGGCCGGCGATGCCGCATACAAGATCGACGGGCTGGCGATGACATCGGCGGGCAATTCGGTGACTAATGTCATTCCGGGTCTCAACCTCGCGCTCACGGCGACCAACGCTGGCGCGCCCACACAGATCACCTTCGCCGATCCGGCGAGCGGCATTACCGGGGCGATGCAGGAACTGGTTTCGGCGCTCAATGAACTGGTTGGCGCTGTGAGGACCGCCGCCGACCCGAAAGCAGGCGACCTTGGGCAAGATCCCGGTGCGCGGGCGCTACAACATGCGCTTGCCCAGTTCGGCAGCCAGATAATCATGCCGGGCGCGAGCGGCAGCGAACCCAGGACGCTTACCGAAATCGGCCTTGCGACGCAGCGCGACGGTGCGTTTCGCCTCGACGGTGCGCGGCTTACTGAAGCGCTCAAGGCTGATCCGGCGGGTGTCTCGGCCATGTTCACCAATGGTCTTTACGGCGTCTTTGCCAGTTTTGATGGGCTGGCGCGGGCAGCCTCATCAACCAGCAATCCGGGATCACTCGGCGGCTCGATAGTTCGTTATAACCGGCTCAAGACCAAAGCGTCAGAAGAGCTATCTACCCTGACGACCAAACAGGAGGCGCTGCGCACCCAACTGGTTTCGCGGTTTGCCAAGCTCAACGCCGGGGTTGGCGCATCGCGATCGACGCTGTCGTTCCTGCAGAACCAGATCGCCGCGTGGAACTCCAAGAACTGAGATTGACCGATGACCATGCTCGCCCGCCACACACCGCAGGACGCCTATCGCCGCATCGAGATTGACGCGCGCATCGGTGGCTCTGACCCGCGCCAATTGGTGATGCTGTGTTACGAACAGTTGATTGGCGCGTTGGGCTCGGCGCTCCACGCGGCCAGTTTGCGGGACAATAGCGGCAAGTCTGCAGCGATGACGCGCGCTCTTTCGGCGCTTGCAGCATTGCAGATTGGCGTTAGCGGTGAGCAGCAGGTCGCTCACGCGCTGCGGCATTTGTACGAGGCGACACGGCAAGCATTGCTCGATTCTGTTCTGGCCTTTGACCCCGCGACAATCGAAACCATCCGCACAGACTATATCGACATCCTGCGCGCAATGACCGCCACTTCACCCGCCGTCCCGCACTAGGTAATTACCCTTATTTCGGAAAAAATGGCGAAAATGCGTTTGTTTTTACGCCAATTCCGATGTCATTCACCGCCATAACGGACGCAACACCGGCTATTCCCCTAGGGCAAAGTCGCTAAGAATTTGTCCTATGAGCAACCGGACAAACCTTCTCCTCGTCGATGGCAATTCGCGCCGCCGCGCAGCCATTTCCCACAACCTGATGGGCAGCGATCTGCACGTCGAACCGTTCGAGGATGCGGGCGAGCTTATCGCCCGACGCCCCAGCCAAGGCGTGCTGCTGGTCCATGATGAGGGCGATGCAATTGCGCCGCTGCTCGATCATATGAGCCGATCGGGCGATTGGCTGCCGATCATCGCCTATGCCGAAGAGCCTGCCCCGCGACGCATAGTCGATGCGGTACTGCGCGGCGCGGTCGACTATCTGACCTTCCCACTCGATGCCGCCTCGGTGAGCGA
>JANNZB010000323.1:0-7006 GCA_031410395.1 Novosphingobium sp. | reverse complement strand
TTCGCAAACACCGCAATCGATGCATTCGCTGGGATTGATCACCAGCATGTTATCGCCTTCGTAAAAGCAATCTACCGGGCAGACCTCGACGCAGTCCATGTACTTGCACTTGATGCAGGCGTCGGTGACGACATAGGTCATTGTGGTACTTCCCCTTGGTGTTCCTGTCCCGGATTCGGTCCAGCTATCGGCCCCGGTTCTTGCGCAGCTATCGGAATTGCGCCGCGCTCGTCAAGCACCCTGTAACAAGTTTGCGCTTCGCTTGGGGGCCCGCGCCGGGCAGGTAGGGTAACGATTTGGGCGATAACGATGCCGATGCGCATAGGCAGAGTCATTATGTCACCCACGGCGATCTGTGTGCTCGGCTTTTCGATCCGGCGTCCGTTGATGCGAATGTGGCCCTCCAGAATCCAGTGCTGCGCGATGCTCCGGCTGGCGGCAAAACGCAGGAACCACAGCGCCTTGTCGAGCCGCATTATTTGCCCCTCAGCATCATCCCCGCCAGCGCGGCAAAGGCTCCGGCAGCCCTCTCGGGCGCTGGTTTGGGCGGAGCTGGCGGCGGGCTGGGTGCCTGAACCAAGACAACAGATCGCCGCCGCAGTGGCGCCGTTTTGCTCGGCGGCTGCCAGAACCAGCTGCGCGGCGCGGGCGGTCCGGCGGCGCCTTCGGCAAGGCGGCGCGCGTCTTTTTGGCGAAAACCTGCCTGCCGCATCAGGACGACTATGGTTTCAGGTGACAGACCCATCGATATGGCCATGGCGTCTCCGACAAAAAACGGGCGGCGGCCATTGGCGACGCGCTTTTCATGTGCGCCACGTATTAGCCGCTCGACAATGTCGACACGGATCGCTTGTTCGCCGGCACCGCGATAACCCAGCGGCGGGAGGCGGCCGTCACCCGTCACTGAGGGCATGCCCGGCGGCACGTTGGGCGGCGACTGCCCGCGCAGAACAGCGAGTTCGCGCCACAGTTCGCGCGGCATCGGCTTCAGCATCGCCGGTAAGAAAAGATCAAGCGCTCCGATTGTCACGTTGAGCCTGCGTAGCAGAGCTTGCTGCGGCGGCCCGAGCGCGTCGAGGCCCGATCCTGCGCGTGGTATCACTCCGCCACCTGCAACCAGCTTGATCAGCAACGCACGCAGCTCAGGGCCGCCATCTTCCTCGCGGCTGGCCCTGTCAATTTCCGCCAAGCGGCCAAGCACGCCCATCCGGGCATCAAGCCAGGCGTCAAGATGGAGGGTCAGCGCCGTCCGCTCAGTCAGCGGAATCGCCTGAAGCGCTGGCTCGAGCTTGATCTGAGGGGCGAGCAGCGCGCGGCCAAGCTGCAACCTTGCAAGCACATCATCGCCCAGCATGATCGCTCCGCCCGAAAGAATCGGCCGCGCTTCGCCGGCGTTCATCAGTTCAGCCAGCGCGGTGGCGCGCTCGGCCAGCAGCTGCGGCACATGACGTTCGGCTGCGGCAAGCAGCAGTTTGCGATCATCATGGCTTGCTTGCGGATCAACTTTGAATTGGAACCCTTCCAGCTTTCCGATGGATTCCCCGTCAACCAAAACGTCTTTCCCCTCTATCGTTACTGCGCGAAACGCTGCGTCTGCCCCGGATCGCTTGATTAACACTGACAGCCGCCGGTTAACGAAGCGTTCGGTGAGCCGTGCATGGAGGGCGTCAGACAACCGGGCTTCGACCGCACGCGTGCGGGCGGCCATTTCCTCGCGCGAGAAAACCCAATCGGGGCGCTGCGAAATGTATGACCAGCTGCGGATTGCCGCGAGGCGGCCTTGCAGCGTATCGATATCGCCCGCCGGGTTATCGAGATTGGCCACATGCGATGCGACATAGTCGGAAGGCAGTGATCCGCGGCGCAAGTCTTCCCAAAGCCGCGCGACAAAACGCGAATGCACCTCTGCGCCCTGCTGACGGAAGTCTGGCAACATGCAGGTTTCTCGAAAGCGGGCAACGGCGGCTCGTCCGCGCACAGTGGCGGCGATTTCGGGATCTTCGGCAAGTCGACGCATAACCGCAAGGTCAATCGCTTCGGGCGCGGCGGCCAGTTCGGGGCGATCCGGCGGGGCGGAAAGATCGGCGATCAGCACTTCGAGGCTATCAAGGCAGGGTTCGGCATCGCGCCAGAACAGGCGGGTTACCGGGGCGAAGCGGTGTTCTTCGATGGCGTAAACTTCATCAGAGGTGAATTCAGCATCGTGGCCTTTTGACCCTGACAGAGTACCGAAGGTTCCATCGCGATGATGCCGTCCGGCGCGCCCGGCAATCTGCGCCATTTCAGAAGGCGTCAGCCGCCGCTGGCGCTGGCCGTCAAATTTTGAAAGTCCGGCAAAGGCGACGTGATTGAGGTCAAGGTTGAGCCCCATGCCAATCGCATCGGTGGCGACAAGGTAATCAACTTCTCCCGACTGGTAAAGCGCGACCTGACGGTTGCGTGTCTCGGGTGACATCGCCCCCATCACCACCGCCGCGCCGCCGCGAAAACGCCGCAGCAGTTCGGCGACGACATAGACCTGCTCGGCACTGAACGCGACAATCGCGCTGCGCGGGGGAATCCGCGAGAGCTTTTTCGCGCCCGAATGCGATAGCGTTGAAAATCGCGGGCGGCTGTTGATCTCGGCGTGCGGAAGCAGCGCGCGCACCATCGGCTCCATCGTCGCTGAGCCGAGGATCATTGTTTCCTCACGGCCGCGCGCGTGCAGCAGCCGGTCGGTGAAAATGTGACCGCGTTCGCGATCCGAGCAGAGTTGGGCCTCATCCAGCGCAACGAAAGCCGATTCTTTCGAGTCATTGTTGGCGCTTCCGGCCTGTCGGTTTACGCGCAGCGGCATGGCCTCTGCCGTGCACAGCAGCCAGCGCGCGTTCGGCGGTTCGATTCGTTCCTCGCCGGTGATAAGCGCGACGCGGTCAGCCCCTTTGATCGCGCAAACCCGGTCATAAACCTCACGCGCGAGCAACCGCAGAGGAAATCCGATTGCGCCTGAGGAGTGCGCACAAAGCCGTTCGATGGCCAGATGCGTTTTGCCGGTGTTGGTCGGGCCCAGCACGGCCACCAGCTTACCGTCTTTATCCGAGCGGGAGGAAAAGGGGGCGGGCATGGCCATCGGGTTAGTCAATGTGGCATCCGCCCTGCACAGTCGCAAGCGGCGCAGGCAGATTTCCCCGGTGATACCGGGACGACACGATATTAGGCGAAGATTAACCCTTATCGTGCAGGACTTGCCCCATGTTCGAACCGCAGATCTGCGCCATTGCGGAGTGCGATGTGCGGGAGGCCGATGAGGCCTTGCCCGCGCTTACCCCTGCTGCGCCTGCGCAAGCCGAGCCCCAGCACACCAAGCCCTGGCCATCATGGCGTCACCGAATTGCAGCAGTTGAATGGCATCTTGTCGAATGGGCCCCTGATCTTGCCGAGGAAATCGGTAGCCGCCGCTGGTTGCGCGGATTGGCGACGCTTGGCGCGTTGATGCTCACCGCCTTTGCCTTCTGGCCGAACTTTGAATTGCAGGCTGCAAATGGCGTTCACAGCGATAGCGCGGTGCGCGACGAATTTCGCAGCCAGATGATTATGCCGCTCAGCCTGGGTGGCGACAGCGGCCGGCATATGGGTGCCGGGCTGGCCGTCGCCACGCTGACATCCGCGCCCGAACGCTCGCGCGTGGCGCTCACCGCTTTTGTTGCCGCCGGTGACAGTTTCATGCAATTGCTCACGCGCGCCGGGGTTTCCAGCGAAGATGCGGCGCGGGCTGCCGGAATGGTTGCGAGCAGAGTGCCACTCGGCCAGATCGCGCCGGGAACGCGGGTCGATATCGTGCTGGGTGACCGGCCTGCGGAAGGCGCGCCGCGCGCTTTGCAAAGCGTCGATTTACGCGCGCGGTTTGATATGAATCTTACTCTGGCGCGCAGTCGCGGCAAATTTGCTCTTTCGACCAGCGCTATTGCTATCGACAACACCCCGCTGCGCATCCGCGGCATCGTCGGCCCCAGCCTTTACCGTTCGGCCCGTGCGGCGGGCGCGCCGGCGGGGGCAATTCAGCAATATCTCCAGGCGCTCGATGCGCACCTCAGCCTTGAAGGCGATATCCAGCCCGGCGATTCGTTTGACATGATCATGAATTACAGGCGCGCCGGCTCAGGAGAAGGCCAGCCAGGTGACGTGCTCTATGCAGGCCTCGTCCGCGCAGGTAGCCCGGTTACCGAGTTGATGCGCTGGGGCAACGGCAAGGACTTCTTCGCCGCCGATGCTTTAACGAAGCCAGTTGTAACCACCCAGACCAGCGGCATGATGATGCCGGTATCAGGGCGCATCACCTCAAACTTTGGCATGCGGTTCCATCCGGTGCTTGGCTATACCCGCATGCACGCCGGAGTGGACATCGGTGCCTCGTGGGGAACACCGATCCGCGCCAGCGCTGACGGTGTGGTATCCTTCGCCGGGCGGCACGGTGGGCACGGTAATTATGTGCGGCTTGAACACGGCGCCGGGCTCGGCACCGGTTACGGTCACATGAGCACAATTGCGGTGTGGAACGGAGAACGCGTTCGCGAAGGCCAGGTTATCGGCTACGTTGGCTCGACCGGCCTGTCGACTGGCCCGCATCTGCATTACGAAATGTATGACCACGGCCGGACGATCAATCCGCTCGGTTCGCGCATGGCGTCGACTTCCACGGTGGTGCAGCAGGTTGATCCAGCACAGGTTGCAGCGTTCAAGGCAAAGCTCGATCAGCTGAAGAAGATCCGCCCCGGTGCGGCGCTTGGCACCGTGGCCGCGGCGCGCGGCGGGAACGCGCTTTTGCGCTGAACGATTGATGCGCGCGCCGCTTTGCGGCAGGAGGGCGGCATCATGATTACGCCAAGCTATCCCGCCACCCGCCTGCGCCGCACCCGCACTGCGCCGTGGAGCCGCGCGCTCCACCGCGAAACCGTGGTGACACCCGCAGATCTGATCTGGCCACTGTTCATCACCGATGGCAGCACGACCGAGGAACCCATAGGCTCGCTTCCCGGCGTCTCGCGCTGGTCGGCTGATCTGATCGCGCTTCACGCCAAGGAGGCGATGGCGCTGGGCATCCCATGTGTGGCGCTGTTTCCCAATACGCAGGACGGGCGCCGCGATGCCACCGGCGCCGAGGCGCTCAATCCTGATAACCTGATGTGTCGGGCGATCCGGGCGATCCGCGATGCCTGCGGTGATGGCATCGGCGTGCTCACCGACGTGGCGCTCGATCCCTATACCAGCCACGGTCAGGACGGGTTGATCGATGATGCAGGATATGTGCTCAACGATGCCACGGTTGAGGTGCTGGCAGGCCAAAGCCTTAATCAGGCGGCTGCGGGCGCAGACATCATCGCGCCGTCAGACATGATGGATGGCCGCATCGGCGTGATCCGCGCGGCGCTCGAAGGCGCGGGCCACCACAATGTCCAGATCATGAGCTACGCCGCCAAATATGCCTCGGCATTCTATGGCCCGTTCCGCGATGCTGTGGGCAGCTCGGGTCTGCTCAAGGGCGACAAGAAAACCTACCAGAAGGACCCGGCCAACGGCGATGAGGCCCTGCGCCACGTGGCGAAGGACATTGCCGAGGGTGCGGACAGCGTGATGGTCAAGCCGGGGCTGCCTTATCTCGATATCGTTGCCCGCGTGAAGGCGCGCTTTGAAATTCCGGTCTTTGCCTATCAAGTGAGCGGCGAATACGCGATGATTGAAGCTGCCGTTGCGGCTGGCGCGGGCGAGCGAGACGCACTGGTGCTCGAAACGCTGATGGCTTTCAAACGCGCAGGCTGTTCGGGCGTGCTGACCTATCACGCGGCCCACGCAGCGCGGTTGCTGGGCGCGTGATTGAAAGCGAACGGCTGATCCTGCGGCTGCCCGAACCGGCAGATCTCAGTTGGAATCTCGCCATGTGCAACACACCAGCGGTGATGCGCCATCTTGGCGGCCCGCGAAGCGAGGTGGCGGTGGCAGAGAGCTTTGAGAAAAACCGCGCTGCTCTGGTCGGGGGTAGTTTTGGGTTCTGGACGGTGACACTTCGCGATTCTGGCACGTTGATAGGCAAGTGCGGACTGAGCAAAATCGAGACCCCTGCCGCTCCATCTGAGTTGCACGGCGGAGTTCAGATCGGCTGGACCTTTGCCCAACCGTTTTGGGGCCAGGGCTTTGCCAGTGAAGCTGCGCGGGCGGTGATCCGTTACGCCTTTGGCGCGCGCGGCCTGCCCGTAATCTGGTCGCAAACCAGCGGATCCAATCTCGCTTCAACACGTATGATGACCCGACTCGGCTTCGCGCGGTGCGCGGCACTGGATTACGTCGATACCGACTACCCGCCAGAAGATAACCCGACGACGGTTTACCGGATGGCTCGCGATGCGGACTATTCCGAACGTGGATAGCACGCGCATCGAGACCGAAAGGCTGGTGCTGCGCGATTGGCTCGAGGAAGATTGGGCTCCGTTCTTTGCGGGCACCAATAACGACGCGGTCATGCGGTGGCTTGGTGGGGTCATGGATGCTGACAAGGTGGCCTGGCAGCGCGCGCGGCTGGAGAACTATGCGGCCAGTTACGGGCACACATTCTGGCCGATCGAGCGCAAACAGGATGGCGCGATCCTTGGTTTCTGCGGGCTCAAGCGGTCGAACCAGACGGGTGGCCCGCAAGGCGATTTTGAAGTGGGCTGGCGGCTTCGGCAGGATGTCTGGGGTCATGGGTTCGCCAAGGAAGCTGCTCTCGCCTCGCTTGAGCATGCGTTCAGCTTACTCGATGCGCCGCATGTTCTGGCGCTGACCGTCGCAGGAAATACGCCAAGCTGGGGGCTGATGGAGCGTCTTGGCATGGCGCGTCGTTCCGATCTTGATTTCGATAGTGGTGAATTCGATGCGGAGGATGGACGCATCATTGTCTATGCGATGACCCGGCAGGCATGGATCGCGCGCCGGTGAGCGCTCGTCCGAAGGTGAGCCGTGCTCTGTTCATCGCCACAATCCTCACCGGCAGCTT